>JANODZ010000208.1:0-1625 GCA_031412935.1 Anaerolineales bacterium | reverse complement strand
TCGTAAATCAAATATCGGCATGGAACTACTTCTAAAAAATATCCGCCGCCTCGACTCATATCAGCAATTGCTGACTCAACTTCAAGCCGGGAATACAATTCCTGGCTTGGGACTTTCGCGCGCCACACGCCTGCCTATTCTTGCGGCGCTGCATACCGATCTGGCATTACCCATCTTATTGATCACAGATCGGGCCGACCATGCTATGGCGTTGTTCGATGAACTTGGCTTTTGGGTAAAGTCAGCGCGTTATTTATTTGCCGAGCCGAATCCGCTTTTTTATGAAGAGGCTGCCTGGGGTGCGGCCACGCGGCGGGACCGCCTGCAAGTGTTGAGTGCGCTCTGCGCGTATCATTTACCATTTGCGAAGAAACCCGAGTCGCCGCCGATCATTGTGACTTCAGCGCGTTCATTGATGACGCGCACCCTGCCGCGGCGTGATTTTCTCAAAGCGTGTAAAAAATTATCAGCAAGCCAGAGCATTCAACCCGATGTCTTGATCCGTGAATGGGCGAGGATCGGTTACGAGCGTGTGAATACTGTTCTTGAGCCCGGTCAATTCTCACACCGCGGAGGTCTCCTGGATGTTTGGCCTTCGATCGAAGCGAATCCTGTGCGCCTTGATTTTTTTGGCGACGAGATCGAAACCATCCGTCAGTTTGACCCTGCCACGCAGAGGACGGTTGAACAATTAGAGTCGGTTCTCATTACACCCGCGCGCGAATTTTTATCTCCTGATTCTGTAGATAGAACACTTGCGCCGCACGCCACATCGGCTTCGCATTCGCGGAGCGATGCCGAAGGTGCTGGTGTTGCCAATTCAGCCTACCCAACGGAATATACCGAATTTCATATCCCTCTTCTTCACCCACTGCCTGCATCTTTGATTGATTATTTGCCGCAAAAATCGCTGATGATCGTGGATGATCTAAGCCTGGTTGATACCATGGCAAATGAAGTGGAAGAGCAGGCAATTAAATTTAAGCACGAAAGTATCAAAGAAGGAACACTCTCTAAAGATTTTCCAGTGCCTTATCTTCCGTGGTCGGATCTGCAAGATAATTTAAGCGGATTTCCATTGCTTGAGTTGGGACATTCGGGCGATCAGTCATCAGGTCTCAGTGAACACTTTGGCCACGATGAAAGATTTGGAGGCAGGCTCAAACCTTTCATAGATTATCTTTCCCCGATCGTTGAAAGAGGGGAGCAGGTATTTATTGTCTCGCGCCAATCTCTGCGCTTGCGTGAACTTTGGAATGAACATTATCCAAACTCAGTATTCAATAATCTGGAATTCATCGAGGCTTCACTTTCAGAAGGCTTCACCTTATCATCCGCTCTCGGAGCCGAAGACGGCGGCGCGAGCAAGGTTCACCTGATCACTGATTCTGAAATCTTTGGCTGGGAAAGACCGCAGTCGCGCTTCAGGCAGAAACAGTCGGTAGAAACCCCTGAATCACTTTATGCGGATTTGCTGGTTGGCGATTATGTTGTCCATGTGGATTATGGCATCGGACGTTTCGCAGGCCTTGTTCAGCGGCAGTTGGACAGTCACGAACGGGAGTATCTTGCGGTTGAATATGACAACGCCGACACACTCTTTGTGCCTGTGCACCAGGCTGACC
>JANODZ010000207.1:0-9428 GCA_031412935.1 Anaerolineales bacterium | reverse complement strand
TATTGGTCAGTCCGCTCCAGAAATTAGCACGAGCGGCATCCTCATTTTTTTGATAAATCAAAAATCCAATACCCAACAGCGCAATGAGCACGCCCACTTCCGCAACAAGGAATTGAACCGCGGGAACACCGCCGCTTTGTCCCAACCCGAGATTGTCTGCTAAAAGAGCCAGAGTGGCAATCATGATACCGAAAGCAATTATCAAAACAGGAAATTTATTCTTCATCAAGCCCTCGTTTACCGGGTTTCACTCAATGACAGATTTTTGCGAAGGATGCTCATCAAAGTAACTCCTGTCAGGATCACAAATATCATCGGTAAAGAGCTTTGTAAAAACAATGGCCGCAACGCAATTGGGAAAAGGGTCAGAGAATATGCAAATGAAACAATAATTGTCACGAGTATGGTCATCGGCCTCGCCCTCCCATTGCCTGGCTTATACCAATCAGCCAGCAGCACTGCAAAGGGAGCCATCAACAAAGGTAATGAATAATCATGGCTGACAGACGGCAATATTATTCCGCCAATTACACAAACCATCAGCAGGTCTGCATTAAATCCTTTCTCGTTTCTCAAATAAATATTTGTCAATACAATTACAAAACAAATCAGAAAATATCCCATCAACATATTTTCAACAAAACCGGAATGAGCTTCGATCCAGCTTAAGGTAGTCCTGTCAAAAAAGTTGTTCTCCTGATTAAATAAAAAGAATACAAAGGATTTGATCGAATGGTTTTCAGGGATCATTTGAAATATCTCACTGACATCAGTTACCATACTGTTATAAAAAGCGGAAAAATACGCAACCCCATACATAAAAAGCAACAGGATGTTTGCCAAACCAAGGGCAGCCATCCTTTGGAGGGTATTTTTCCAGTCATGCCAATCATCCACAAACATGACAATTAACAAAGCCGGGTAAAATTTCAACTGAATAGAGATTGAGAATAATAAGTATGCGAAAAAACGATAATCCCGGTATTTATGGAAGATATAGATTGCCAAAACACTCAACATTAAGGCGATTGTATGAGACTGTCCTCTTTCCAGTTCAAATTGCAGGCCGTATGAAAAAACGGTGATCGTGGCTATAAATACCACCAGCGATCGGTTTTGGCGGTTGCTCATTAAAACCGCAAGGATACTCAATACCAAATAACTAACCAGCGTAATAAATAGAATAAAGTAAAAGGAACGCGGATAACCCAGCAGCAATAACGGTGAGAAAAGAAAATTCGCCAGGGGCGTGAAAATAAAATCCGTGGTTTGATGAGTCTGAACCCACACCTGAACTGCTTCGAGGGTCAAGCGAAGATCATTGCCAAGCGGGTAGATTCGTTTAAGATAATCGGTTATATATATAAAATGTTGACCTGGGCTGAAAAATACGGGCATAACAAGAAATGCTACAAATGAAGGCAGCATGCCCAATACAACCCAGGGAAGGCCAGAGAATCGGGTTATCCGCTCTTTAATCATTGGCCAAAAAGAACCGAAGGGTGTTTTATTTTTTCGTTGGAGAATATTTACAAATATTCCAAACAAGGAAATGACAATCCCCGTCTGCACCCCAAATAACTGCGCCGCCTGAATGCCGCCTTTGCCCAAACCAAATGCGTCAAGCAGAATAGAAAACAAAGCAACAAAAAATCCAACAATGATTATTAAATAGGAAAATATATTTTTATTCTTCATTTATTTTTATTATCCATTGAGAAAACATAATCAGAAATTAAATCGCTTCTCCAAGCGCACCCAGCACACTCATCAGAGTCGGATAATCATCACGCAGTAATGAGATTAACTCCGCAATGGCTTGCTCCTTCCAGATACCACCACCTTTGCCATGCGCCTTTTCAGCCTGACTCAAATGCGCCGCCAGCGCTTCGCCAATTGGAATTTCCTGCGCACCCAGAATATGCCTGAAATACCCAAACCGTCCCGCGGAGGTGAACCTCACCAAATCCTTCTCATCGCACAAATAGATCACATCCAAACTCAATGGCGGACGCGGCGGCAGTAGATGATGCACTTTGCCATCCTGCTCATATCCCACGGCCAGCACGGACATCTCCACAGGCACAATGCGATTCTCACGATTGTCACGCATGACATCATCACTCACATTATTTGATGTCACCAGTTGGCGCACCAACCCGTCATCATCAATATGAATCTCGTGGATGAGACCATAGACCTGATAGTTATCACTTAGCGGTGCGCGCACCAACGCGCCAAACATGGGCGCATCCAGTTGATTGACCCTGCAACCTGCGACAAAACCCGTTGTCCCGGCCTGAAGCAGCCGTCCGATCTCGATTTGTTGTGTCATGTTTCATCCTCCGTAGGGGCGGCGTCCTGCCGCCCAGGGCGAGAGGACCTCGCCCCTACAATGATTATCTTCTCGTTCTTCCCTTCAACCCTTTTGCCGAACTCTTATTGGACATATCATCCATTTCCTCATCTTGATTCCGCAATTCCATAGCCAGTAATTGCTCGATCTGTTGTTTCTCTTCATTTTTTACAACCGCCGTCTCATGTGCGCGATGCAATAAATATGGATACGGCTTACTGCCCATCATGCGGCATTGTCCGACCAAAACACCATGCAAAAGATCCAACTTTGTTTTATCATCCGCCACCCATTTGGGGATTTCCACTCGCACAGGCCAGGGATGTCCTTCAGCGCCAACATTCAAATAAAAGAAGTGTAATGACAATACACCCGTATATTTCTTTTCAGATGTGGATTGAATCCCAAACACTGCCGAGCGGTGACCTGGCGGCAGCAGCGGATTTTTTTGCCCGCCAAATAACCAGCGGTCACTTACACTGCGCAAGGGATGAAATTCGCGAATTTTCTTTATCTGTTCACTGTCGGCGGATGCGATTTCGAGCAGACGCACAACCAGATCAGCCGACGGCTTATCGACATAGCCTGCCGTAATCACTCCGTTGGTTTGCAAACGAGAGAGCACTCCCAGGTATTTTTGAACATAGGCTTCATACGAACTTGCGTCTTCGCCTTTTGCACCCCAGAGCTCGATGGGTCCATCTGTAAATGTAACCACTGAGCCTTTCAAGCCTTTGGATAATATTTCCAGCTTTGTTCTTTCGGCAAGGTCACGTTTTAATGCCACCAGGCCATCAGACAAGGGAAAGCCGTTTGGCAGAAGATCATCGCCGTATAATAATTCAGTATCGGTAAAAATTTCAGGTGTTTCGCCTGAATTAATCTTCATCTGGATCGCGCCAACATTTACAACACAAAACTGAATCGCGGCATGACGATCTGGGTTGATCTGCGAACCGTCAGCGGCGATTAAGGTTGCTTGGGTAACAGAAGCAGGTATCGGGTGGGAAGAGGCGAGATTTTCATTAATCGGCAAAGCGCAGCGGATGTTGGAATCCGCTTGTTTGGCAGAGTCCACTTTGGAGCGCAGCAAATCCAATTGAGAATCGTAAACAGCCAGCAACTCACGCGCAAAGGCTTGCGCCTCCTCCTTCTTCTTTCTTCTTTCCTTCGCGCCCTTGCCGATCTCTTTAATTTGTGTGAAAATTTGCTGATAGTCGATTGGCATTAATATTCCCTCGTCATTGCGAGGAGGGTGCTCTTCCCAACGAAGCAATCTCCTACATTAATTGTGAAAGAGATTGCTTCGGGCAAAGAACAAGTGCGCCCTCGAAATGACGGAAGTAAGTAATAGAACATTTGTGCAAGATTTTAGCTTCAAATGAATTAAAATACAAGAGTCGCATTCCTATAATATGTTGTATTTCAAGGGAACTATTTTGCGGCGGGCTCGTCTATAATGCAGATTAAAATAAAAAAGGAGAACCAAATGAATAAGAAAATCTTAGTTTTTGCAGTATTGGCATTCGCACTCGTGTTGAGCGCTTGCGGACCGAGCACCATCAATCAGGCCGCGCCGCTTGCTGTGCGTACGTTGAACGTAAATGGGCTGGGCCAGGTGGATCTGACCCCCGACATCGCTTATATTTATATTGGCGTTCACACCGAAGGCGCAACCGCCTCTGAAGCCGTCGATTCAAACAAGAACCAGACCACAGCCGTGATCGACGCGCTCAAGCAAGCGGGCGTTGCAGAGAAAGATATCCGCACCATCAACTTCAGCATTTATCCTTCGCAGCAATACGCTCCGGATGGCACTGTTATTGGCTCGATCATTATGGTGGATAACACGGTCTATATTACCGTGCGCAATCTTGATGGACTTGGCGACCTGCTCGACTCAGCCATCAGCGCCGGCGCGAACAACATCAACAGCATTCAATTCGACGTGGCCGACAAGACTCAGGCTGTGAAAGATGCCCGCGCCAAAGCCGTTGAAGACGCAAAATTGCAAGCCCAGGAACTGGCTGACGCCGCTGGTGTTTCACTCGGCGATATCCAAACCATCAATTTCTACGATAGCAGCCCCTATCCAATGTCTGGCGGTAAAGGCGGCGGCGGCGACGCATTCGCGAGCGCTGCTGTGCCGATCCAACCGGGCCAGTTGACCATTGCAGTAACCGTCAATTTGACCTACTCGATTAAATAAGCGTTTCATTCTTGCCCCTACCCCACCTCCCCCAAATGCGATGCTCGTCGCATTTGGGGGAGGTGCCGCTTAAGCGGCGGAGGGGGCCGAGGGCTTATAATCTAAACATCATTCTGATCAAGGAGTCTCTTCTATGTTAAGAGTTGGATACATCGGCCTCGGATTAATGGGCAAGTCGATTGCGCGCAATATACTCAAAGCGGGTTTTCCTGTTGTCGTGCACAACCGTTCACACGCGGTTGTTGATGAATTGGTCGCAGAAGGGGCCGTCGCCGCAAACTCTCCAAAAGAAGTTGCGGCACAAGTAGATATTATCTTTACGAATTTACCTGATTCGCCCGATGTAGAAAAGATTGCGCTCGCCAAAAATGGAATTATCGAAGGCGCAGACACAGGGCTGATCATGATCGATAATTCCACCATCAAACCCGCAACTGCTAGAATGATCGCAAAGAAGTTAAAAGAAAAGGGCGTCTTCGCACTCGATGCGCCCGTTTCAGGAGGAGATATCGGCGCAAAGAATGGAACGCTGACGATCATGGTCGGCGGCGATTCATCCGCGTTGGAAAAGGCCATGCCTGTGCTTCAGGCGATGGGCAAGACCATCACACACGTCGGCGACGCGGGCGCAGGACAGGTTGCCAAAGCAGCCAATCAAATCATGGTCGCCGCGCAGATGGTTGCCATGGGCGAATTGCTGGTCTTCTCGAAGAAGGCGGGCGTTGACCCGCGCAAAGTAGTCGAAGCGATCAAAGCCGGCGCGGCACAATGCTGGGCACTGGATATCAAACCGCCGCGTTTGTTTGACGGCAATCGCAGCCCCGGCTTTAAATCTTATATGCAATTAAAAGACATGAATATCATTTTGGAAACCGCCAAAGAATATGGCGTGCCGATCTCCGCGACCATTGAGAATACAAAACTATTCCAACAGATGATCGATATGGGTATGGGCGAACTGGATAATTCGGCGGTGGTGGGTGTGATCGAAAAGCTCGCAGGCATGGAAATCGTTTAAGATCGTTGGAAAGTTAGCAGGTTGAAAGTTGAAGGTTAAAACCTGCAACCTTCAACTTGTAACCTGTAAACATGCCTTTAGAAATCAACCAACTCGCGCCAGATTTTGAATTGCCTGATCTTGAAGGCAGGCTTCATCGTTTAACTGCCTATCGCGGCAAGGTTGTTATCATTAACTTTTGGTCGTGTGAGTGTCCGCATTCGGAGCGGACGGATAAAGCCATCCTGGCGATGTTTGTGCAGTGGCGTGACGACATCGTCATGCTGTCGGTTGCGGCGAATCGAAACGAAAATGTTGAGGCGTTGAAAACTGCCGCTGACGCCCGCCGCCTGCCAACGGTCCTGATTGACTCGCTGGGCTTAGTCGCAGATCTATATGAAGCGCAGACCACTCCACACGTCTACGTGATCGACCGCGGGGGAATCCTGCGTTATCGCGGCGCAGTGGATGACATGACGTTTCGCAAAAAGACTCCCACGCGCTTCTTTCTGGACGAGGCGGTTGGGTCGCTGCTCGAGGGGCGCCTGCCCACGCTGGCAGAATCGCCGGCTTATGGTTGTACGATTGTGCGGGAAGTTTGATAGAATCAAATTATGATCGAAATAAAACAGCGCGTCATATTTTTAGATAAGATCCATCTCTTCAACGGATTGAAGGAGGAACAGCTTGCCGGCATTGGGCAAACGCTTGTTGAGCTTAAAGCGCTGTCTGAAACTATTATCTTCAAACGCGGCGACAAACCAGATGGCTTTTACTTGATTTACAAAGGGAAGGTTAAGGTTACCCGCCCAAGTGAAAAAGGTGAAGAATTCCTTGCCTGGCTTGTCCCTGGTGATTATTTTGGCGAAGCGGCATTATTCGAAAACCGCAATCGATCCGCTACCATCACAGCCACGGAAGATTGTATATTTCTCTTTCTGACACGCTCTGGTTTTGAAAAGTTGCTCACGCAATACGAGAGTCTGAAGCCAAACTTTAAAGTCACCATCAAGAGCCGCAAGCTTGCACGCAGCACTAAAATCAAGTGGCTTGGCAAGAACGAAGTGATCTACTTTATTGCGCGCCGCCATAAATTGCGCTTATATCTGGCTTTGGCTGGGCCGGTGTTGTCATTGAGTATTCCCATTCTGCTTTTTGTTTGGGGCGTTTTTACCGGGGCAACGACACCCTATGCTGTCGGCGGAATGATTCTAGTAGGTATCCTGGGCTGGATTGTATGGAATGCAATTGACTGGAGCAATGATTATTATATTGTCACCAACCAGCGCGTGGTCTGGCTGGAAAAAGTGATCGGCTTATACGATAGCAGACAAGAGGCGCCGCTGGGTACGATCCTGTCTGTGGCCGTTGAAACAGATATGCTCGGGCGTGTCCTCGATTATGGCAATGTGGTCGTGAGAACTTTTGTGGGCAAGCTCGAATTTGATTATGTGGATCATCCTGCCCAGGCCGCGGATATGATCCGCGAACATTGGGATCGCGCAAAGTCTATTACAACCCAAAGCCAGAAAGATGTAATGAAGAAAACAATCCGCCAGAAACTTGGCCTGCCAGTGGAAAAAACGCCCGAGCTGGAACTCGCACCATTAGTCCAGGTGGATGAAGAGAAAATATCCAATACCCCCTATTGGGTTTTGGCGTTAGCCAGTTTATTTAAATTGAGAGTGGAAGAAGGCGCAAGCGTCATCTACCGTAAACATTGGGTTGTATTCCTGCGCCAGGCCTGGAAGCCCATCCTGTTATTTCTAGGCGCGCTCGCGTTGATCTTTTTCCGCATTTGGATTCTTATACAATCGCCTGAACTGGCGTTTTTGCGTATAAATTCCGCCGGCGCACTCAGGCCAGACACGATCACTTTAACCATTCCACTGCTGATGACCCCGATCCTCTTTTGGCTGTGGTACGTGTATACAGACTGGAAGAATGATATCTTTATGGTCTCACCTGATGAAATCGTTGATATTGACCGCAAACCGTTTGGGACAGAAGAGCGCCGCGCTGCCCAGATCGAAAACATTTTGAGTACCTCCTATAAACGGGATGGATTTATTGCTTATATATTTAATTATGGCACAGTAAGCATTTCGGTGGGCGGCAACCAGCTTACCTTTGATGACGTGATGGACCCGGCCAGTGTGCAGTCGGATATCAACCGCAGGCGCATAACCCGCATTGCAAAGAAAAACGAGGATGCCGGCCGGACCGACCGCGAACGGTTTGCCACCTGGATCGCGGCTTATCACGAAAATATCGACAATATTAACGCATCCATGAATAACCCTGCAGAATTTCCTTTAAGCCAGCAATTCGCGATCAACAACAAAGATGACCATACCCTCGATAGTATCGACGACGGGGATTCATACGGGGATGGGGACGACGATCAAGATCAAAACTCAGAGGGTAATGAGTGGAATTAAATTATCCTACTCATGAAGTGAACAGGAAAATACATGAATGACCCTAAGACAGATCATCACCCTGCCTGAACCTATTTTGCGGCGCAAGGCAAAGCCAATTACGAAAATCGATAAAGCCTTGCTAACTTTGATCGACGACATGATCGAGACCATGCGTGAAGCCCCAGGCGTTGGTCTTGCCGCGCCGCAGGTAAATATCGGTCAACAATTGATCGTTGTTGAGTATTCCGAAGATGAAGAAGGGGAAGAAGAAGAAGAAAAAATAGAGTTGGATACCAAACCTCAAAAACCAAAATTGCTTTACGTGATGATCAACCCTGAGATCGTAAAAGCTTCCGAGGAAAAAGTGATGGGCGTGGAAGGGTGCTTGTCCATTCCTGGCATTCAAGGCGAAGTGGAAAGGCACGAAGCCATACAAGTCAAAGGCTTAAACCGTTACGGCAGACCGCAAAAGCTTAAAGTGGATGGCTGGATGGCGCGCATCTTCCAGCATGAAATTGACCACTTAAATGGCGTATTGTTCACCGACATTGCCACGCATGTCTGGAAGCTTCAGCAGAATGAAGAGCACGAGTTGTAAAGCATTGGTTGAAGGTTACAGGTTGGAAAGTTGCAAGTTATAACCTTCAACCTGCAAATTTTAACTTTCAACTTTTCAAACCATGTACCTCAAACATCTCTCGCTCACCAACTTCCGCAGTCTCACCCGCCTGGATATGGAAATTCCACGGCGGGCTATTTTGCTTGTCGGTGAAAACGCGCAGGGCAAGACCAGCGTGTTGGAAGCCATATATTTTCTCGCGGCATTCACATCCTTTCAAACACATGTCGATCGGCAGATCATTAATTTTCATGAGGCGAAGAATCCGCTGGCAGTAACGCGGCTTGTAGCCGATTATCAACGCGGCAAAGTTAAGAATCATCTTGAAGCGCGCCTGATCCTGGAACCGACAGGCGTTAATGGACAACGTCTGCGCAAGGAAGTTCTCCTGAACGGCGCCAAGAAACACGTCAGCGATATTATGGGACATTTCAACGCCGTCATCTTTGTGCCGCAAATGTCGCAGATCATCGAAGGCGGACCCGATGAACGCCGCCGCTATCTTAACCTCGCACTCGCGCAGGCTGTCCCCGCTTATGCGCGCGTGCTGGGTGAATACAACCAGGCGCTCACACAGCGCAACGCGCTTCTCAAAACGTTATATGAACGGTCGGGTGACGCGAATCAACTTCAAGTGTGGGATGAAGCGCTGGTGCGTCTCGGCGCGCAGATCATATTGTGGCGCATCCAGGCGGTTCAGGAGATCGAACGTTTCGCCTCCCGCATTCATCACGAGTTGACCCGCGGAGCCGAGGTACTTCGTCTTGCGTACGTGCCTGCATACGATCCGCTCCCCAAACCCAATGGACAAATTGGCTTGAAGC
>JANODZ010000206.1:0-2924 GCA_031412935.1 Anaerolineales bacterium | reverse complement strand
TGTACTAATTAAAAGATTCAAACCTCATCTGATTCACACCATGACATCCGTTGTTCCATCGCCAGGTTTGGCTGCAAAGCTGGGTGGTATACCTCATATCTGGCATGTACGGGAGTCATTCGGTGAATTTGGCAAGTGGTGGAAATATTATCAATTTTACATGGGGTGGCTTTCTTCAGAAATCATTTGCGTTTCAATTCCCATTGCTGAACAGTTCGGGCCAATGCTGCGTGCCCGTAAAGTAAATGTAATACACAACGGATTCCCGATTGCTGAATTTGAGCGTCCAAGCCATGAGCGAATTCAAGCATTCAAGGCAAAATTCTCTCTTGAAAATATGCTTGTATTGGTTGGTGTCGTTGGAAGAATTAAATTCCATCGAAAGGGCCAGGAGGTATTTGTAAATGCCGCTCATTTGTTAAGGGATAGATTCCCGGATGCGCGTTTTCTCTGTATTGGGAGTCCGTTTCCCGATAACCAATCTCATCTTGAGAATTTATTAAATCTTATCCATGAGTACGGCCTGAAGGATTACGTCATCTACACAGGTGACGTGGAGGATGTAAAAGCGGCCATCGCTGCCTTGGATATTTTGGTCTTATCCTCGGCTCAGCCGGAACCGTTTGCAGGCGTAGTCATTGAAGCAATGGCATTATCACGTCCAGTAGTGGCGACTTGTGCAGGAGGGAGCATCGAGCAGGTGGATGATGGTGTTACGGGTTATCTTGTTGAACCTGGCGATGCTAAATCCATGGCGATTGGAATTGAGAAACTTTTGGAAGATCCGGTTCGCCGAAAAATATTTGGCGAAAATGGCCGAGCCCGTTTTTTGGAACAATTTGAATTTGAGCCGTTTTACCAAAAAATATTGGGTCTATACAATCAGGTTGTTCAAGAAAGAACTTGATAATGCATCATGCGTGTTTTTGCAGAAATTGTGAAAGGTGCTTCTTATGATGAGGATATTAGTGACGGGCGGCAGTGGCTTCATTGGCACGAACTTGATAGACATACTTCTGGAAAAGAATATTAAGTTTGTTAATCTTGATATTAAACTTCCTCCCAAGAAAACGCATGAAAGTTACTGGCTAAAATGTGACATCCTCGATCTTGAGTTAACCGCAAGCATATTCAATGAATTTCAGCCCACCCACGTGATCCATCTTGCTGCGCGGACCGATACGCTTTCAGATCAATTGGATGATTACGAAGTCAATACAAAAGGGACGGCTAATCTATTGCAATGTATTAAGGCGCAAACGGGCATTCAACAAATAATCATTACTTCATCCCAATTTGTGTGCGCTCCGCCCGGCACCCCCACAAACGATGAGGACTATGAGCCCATAGGCGCGTATGGAAAGAGCAAAGTTATTGCTGAAAAAATGACAAGGTCTGCCGATCTAAGATGTGCCTGGACAATTACTCGTCCTACGAATATTTGGGGACCCTGGCATCCAAGATACCCCAAGGAATTTTGGCTCGTTTTGAAAAAAGGGCTTTACGTTCACCCTGGTGGAAAACCGGCGATCCGTTCATATGGCTATGTAAGGAACGTCGTTAATCAAATGATAAAAATCCTGGAAGCGCCGCCATCCAAAGTTGATAGGAAAGTATTTTATCTGGGCGATCCACCGATCAGTTTGCTGGATTGGGTAAACGGATTCTCACTGGCAATCACAGGAAAACCCGCCCGCATCATTCCCAAATGGCTTTTTAAGTTGCTTGCAATGATGGGAAGTGCTCTTGGGATGCTGGGTATTCGTTTTCCAATTCAGCTGTCGAGGTATCGCAGCATGACCGAGGATTATTTCAGCCCCATGGAACCGACTATTATAAATTTTGGTCCGCCTCTTTATTCGCTTGAAGATGGGATCAAGGAAACAGTTGATTGGCTAAAAAGTTATTGGAATCCTTCCATTAATTAACCTTGTAAAATGACCGATGCAAATTACCATTCTTGGTGTGCGCGTGGATCCAACCTATTACACTGCTGCATTGGCGCAGGTGTTTAGTTGGTCAACTCGGCAAGAAAGCCGCTATGTCTGCTTTGCCAACGTCCACATGCTCATGGAAGCTCACGACTCGCCAGAGTATAATCGTGTTATTAACTCCGCCGACCTTGTCACTCCAGACGGTATGCCTCTCGTCTGGATGATGCGCCTCAAAGGCCGGCGGAGACAAGAGCGTGTGTACGGACCAACATTAATGCTTCATGTCTTGGAATCCGCTGCGCGTGAAAATATCCCCATTGGTTTTTACGGGAGTTCGCCTGAAGTCTTACAGCGTTTACTCACAAGAATGCAGGAACGATTTCCTGATCTAAAAGTGGCCTATTCGTTCAGCCCTCCTTTTCACGAAATAAGCCAGGAAGTGGACGCTGAAATTGTTGAACGCATTAACACCTCTTCCGCGCGGATCTTATTTGTCGGCTTGGGCTGCCCAAAGCAGGAAAAATGGATGGCTGAACATCGGGGGAAGATCAATGCGGTGATGCTGGGTGTAGGAGCCGCTTTTGATTTTCACGCAGGCTTAAAATCACAAGCTCCAGCCTGGATGCAAAATATTGGAACGGAATGGGTATTTCGCCTCATCCATGAGCCTAGCCGATTGTGGCGGCGCTATCTTTATCACAATCCACGTTTTATCTTTTTAGCGATATTAGATTTATTGACCTTTCGTTTCAAAAGACGTTCTAAGGAGTGATATAAAATGTTCAAGATGATTGCAGATAATCGAAATCAAAATTCTCTTGCGACAAAATTAAGAAGAAGACGAACAATCTTTTTCGAGAAACTTCTTGCGCCCCTTGACAAGCCCGTCAGAATTTTGGATGTTGGCGGAACTGAAGCATACTGGATGATGACCGACGCAGCGATAAAAGACGGGATTGTCATTACATTGTTGAACTTGGAAACGACACA
>JANODZ010000205.1:0-9481 GCA_031412935.1 Anaerolineales bacterium | reverse complement strand
CTGATCATCACTTTGGCATTTGTCGGCATCCTCATTGTTGTAAACATGCTTGCCTATCAGAATCCAGATTTTCTCGGAGCGCCCTGGGATTTAACAGAAGATAAATCCAACACCCTTGCGCCCGAAACCCTGCAAGCCCTTGCCACCCTGCCTGAGAAAGTAATCGCCACTGCATACTTCTCGGCGAATATTAATTCTGCCAGCGCAGATGAAATCTTGTTAAAATTCAAAACCAACAGTAACGGCAAGTTTGATTACAAGTTCATAAATCCCGATCAAGACCCAGTATCTGCGCGCGAAGCAGGCGTTACTGGAGATGGCAAGATTTTGTTAACGATGGGCGATACCAAAGAGATCGCAGCCTACGCAAGTGAAAGTGAGCTTACCAAAACACTCATCCGCTTGATCAGCCCGCAGGCGCGTGTGGTGTACTTCCTTGAAGGACATGGCGAACCCACACTGGATGCAAATTATTCATCAGCCAAAACCACTTTGGAATCAAAAAATTACACTGTCAATACACTCAAACTGCTTTCTACAAATGTCATCCCTGAGGATGCGCTCGCGATCATCATCGCTGGACCCTTAAAACCTCTCGCCAGCTCAGAAGTTGCATTGCTCAAGAAATATGTCGACGCCGGCGGTTCACTTGTTGTCATGGAAGATCCGATTGCCGCGACAGAGTTCGGCGATTCTCCAGACTCGCTTGCAGATTATTTAACTTCCGTTTGGGGCATCACACTTAACAACGATATTGTGATTGACCTTGTAAATAGAGATAATTATTTGCAGGCAGTTTCCTCACAAATTGCTGAACACCCGATCACACAAAATCTAACCCAAAACTATATTGTGATCCTTCCACAAGCACGAAGCCTGAGTATTACTCCTGAGAAGGAAAATATAACCCAGACCCCCATCATTATGACAACTGAAAAATCATGGGGCGAGACAGAATTGGTTGCAGATCAAACACCGGAATTCTCGCCTGAAAAGGACAATCCTGGTCCATTGAATTTAGCCATAGCGGGCGAAAACTCGCTAACCAAAGGACGTGTGGTTGTGTTCGGCAATTCAGTATTTGCGGCCGATCAGGCCTTTGACGCGTATGGCAACGGCAACATGTTCATCAACTCAGTGGATTGGGCCGCAGAGCAGGAAGACCTGATCAATATCACGCCGCGTGAACAAACCCGGCGCATTTTCCTTCCACCCAGCAATGCCGGATTCATCTTCATGATCATTCTGGCAATATTCGTATTGCCCGGATTAGTCGTCTTTGCAGGCGTTTCATCCTGGCTTGCACGCCGTAAGAGAGGCTAGAAAATGGCTCGTAAACAAACAGGTAAGAAAATCAAATCGCAAAAACCCGTCTTCAGCGTTGGCACATTAAGTACCGTTCTTTTACTGGCTGCATTAATCGGATTCGCTTTTTACCTTAACCGTGAAAAAAAATCCACAGCAGACGCAACACCCACAAGCGAGGAGATCACCTACCTTTTCGCCGCAACTGAAGGCTCAGTCACAAGCATTGAGATCAAGCCTACCGACGGAGAGTCGGTCCGCATTGCGCGTAATGCAGAAAAAGCCTGGGCGGTTGAACTGCCCCTCGAAGCCGAAGCAGACCAGGGCCTGGCAGAAGCAGCGGCATCGCAAATTTCCGCTTTACAGGTTCTAAGTCCCATTGAAGGAAAGCCCGGCGTCTTTGGATTTGACGCTCCTGCTTACATGATAACGATTGAATTTGTCGGCGGCAAAAAGCATACACTTGAAGTAGGCGACAATACCCCGACAAATAGCGGTTATTACGTGCGGATCGATCAAGATAAAATGATGATTACCAACTTAAGTGGAATCGACTCTTTATTGCAGCTTGTAAATTTCCCACCTTATCTGAATCCGCCTACGCCCACATCGCTGCCAGCGACGGAGACACTAATTCCGCCAACTGAGGCGGTCACCGTAACCCCAACACCTTAAAGGGTTAATAAATATGGTCATATACGGGCGGCGTAGAAATCTCCGCCGCCCGTATTAAATGTGCATTGCAAGGCAACTGATATGAAAATGGGTATTGCTTTTCGAGATGAAAAAGTGTATTCTAATTTAGGGATTTGAAGATAAAATTTTATAAACTGGATGTGTAAATGGACGTAGACAAGATATTAATCGTTGACGAAGAGGAAGAATTTCCAGCTATCGCGCGGCTTGTTGAACTGGGCCGCCAAAAATCATACGTGACTCTGGATGATATTCTCCACTTCTTCCCGGAAGCAGAACAGGATGTGGAACAACTGGAAGAGGCTTTTTCGGCTCTGCTCAGCGCCGGTATTCCATTTATGGAAGACGCTGTCACGCCTGAGCCTACAGAAGATGAATTGGTTGCGGTGGAGCAAACCGCTGAAGTTGAAGATGTGCCAGACCCGTCCCTTGACGATTATCTAGCCAACATTGATACTGACGACACGATCGGCTTATATCTTAAAGAAGTCAGCCGTGTGCCGCTCCTGAATGCGGTTGAAGAAGTACAACTGGCTCAGCGGATTGAGCGCGGGCGCTCTGCCCGTGAGGAACTCGCGCACGGAAACATTCCCACAAAACGGCGCATGGAACTTCGGCGGTCGATCGAAGACGGCTGGGCCGGACGCGAACATCTCATCACCGCGAACTCACGCCTTGTCATCTCGGTTGCCAAAAAATATATGGGGCGCGGCGTTCCCTTCCTTGATCTGATCCAGGAAGGCAACATTGGTTTAATCCGCGCGACTAAAAAATTCGATTATCGCCGTGGACATAAATTCTCGACCTATGCCACCTGGTGGATCCGACAAGCAGTCACCCGCGCCATCGCCGATCAGGGACGGACGATCCGCGTGCCTGTCCATATGGGAGATCAGATCAATAAACTCCTGCGTGTGCAGCATCAACTCACCCAACGCCTGGGCCGTGAACCCAGCGTGGATGAATTAGCCGTTGCCCTGGATGTACCGCCCAAAAAAGTTGAGAACATGATCCAGGTCGCCCGCCGTCCGCTTTCGCTGGAAACACCCACAGATGATGAAGAAGATTCTGTACTCGGTGATTTCATTGAAGACGATGAAGCCCCGCCACCCGATGAGACAGCCACATACAACCTCTTGCGTGAACACCTCGGCGAAGTGTTGAACGGCTTGCCTCCGCGTGAAGTGAGAATTTTGCAATTGCGCTACGGTCTGCTGGATGGACAAGCCTATACACTCGAAGAAGTGGGCCGCAAAATGGGCGTCACCCGCGAACGCGTGAGGCAGATCGAAGCACAGGCGTTGAGTCGCTTACGCCACCCATCCATTCGCAGGAAATTGCGCGATTATTTAGGTGAATAAACGCGCAGGTAAAGAACATGAAGGGGCACTCGAAATCATGGTCTTTGCAAAGTCCAATTATTAAATTCCGATTCTGGGGCATGGGATAAATCTCTTACCACGGAGATCACTGAGTCCACAGAGCGCACATAGGTTTTTTCAGTGACCTTTGTGTGCTCTATAGTTAAATCTCTTGGCAGGGGCTCAAGATTAGCCGCTCCCCTGTTATTTATGTTTGAGCAAAACCATCCGAATATGATAGGGAATAAATAGCAAAAATCCCAATGCAATGATCCACTGACCGATCAATACACCGGAAGCCTGCCACGGCCCAAAATATGGGACCTGTGGATAAGGTTGTGACCCCATTCCAAAAACATCTGCCAGGCCGGCAAAAACAACAACAACGTACCCTGTGCTCACCAATCTTGTGCCAATTTCCGATAGGATCGTGCGTTCATGCCCCCACCATAACGTAAGCAAACCAATATATCCGCCTAAACAAATAAAAGCAATGCCAAACACAAACACTGCGATTTGCACAAATCCGACGACAGGACTTCGGTCCCAGCCAAACCAATCAGGTTTTGCGCCAATGGCAAATATCAAAAAACCAATCAGTGAGACTACAAGACTTACATACAGCCGTGGCGTAAGTTGACCGTTCGCGCGAGGTGCCGTTTCGACCGGCGAGGCCGCTGAAATAGAATTATTCTTGTTCATGAAGGCAAATCCCTTTTTAAACGCTTAAGCCAATTGCCGCTAAATATATTGTCAATGTCCATTTCATTGTAGCCGCGTGTTTGTAATAAAGAACCCATTTTTTGCAAATCGGCAACTGTGTCAATTTCCGGCGGGACGGATTGTAACCCGAAGCCGCCATCCAGATCTGAACCTATGCCGGCGTGGAGAGCATCGCCGGCAATTTGACAGATATGATCAATGTGATCTGCGACAACCCGCAGCGGCACTTCGCTTCGCTCATTTTTACCCACTGTCCATCCGACTTTTAGATATCCATTGTACGGAACCACTCCCACGACTCCATCGCGTTCAACGATCCCCTCAATGATGCGGTCTGAAAAATGTCGATTCGAATTTGAGGCAGGCATTAATGCTAAACAATTGCCATGTGTACCGACGATCGGTCCGCGGTAAATATCGAGCGCTTCTATTGCAGCCTGCTCATCCATATGACTCAGATCGAGTACAAAGTTATGATCTGCCATTGCAGAGAGAAGTTTACGACCATCCTCTGTCAGCGGACCTGGTTCATTCCACCCGCCGCAATAGCGTGTACCCACCCAGGCGGGGCCGATCAGGCGAACACCGAGATCGTGCCATTCGTCTAATTCAGAGAGATTTCGAATACCCTCCGCGCCTTCCATGAGCACGACCATGCCAACGGGATGCCCGCCTTCGCTCGGGCTGGGATTCTGCCAATGGGCAAGGATCAGGTCCAGGTCGCGGGAGGATGCGACGAGACGGAATTTATCAGGCGCAGAATCAGTCATGCGCTGATACATCATTAATTGCTCACGATAAAGCGTATGGGCTTCATCAAATGTTTTGTAGACTTGTGATTTATTCTCGGTTGTGCTCCAACGCGCCGGGGTCGCATAAAGGGTCGAGAAAATAACAGCCACTTCCCCGCGTTGATAATCGGGCCAGCCAAGAGTTGCATCTTCATTTTGTGAAATGGTCGCGCTGCCAATTTCGAGTTGACGTGTCTCATGCGCCGAGCGTGTGTAATCGCGCCCGTATTTGAGCATGTTAAAAGCTATATCGGCGTGAGCATCCACTATGATTGGCATGGGGATAAATGGGGATTATTGAAGAGCGCACCTCTCGGTGCGCTCTGGATTACTTTATTCTGATATTTCATTGCCATCGGCATCGGAGTTCGCAGGGGCTTCTTCATCCGGCTCTTGAAAATTCTGTGTGAGCATTTTGAAATCCTTATCCGCGAAGGCAGCCGAGTCTACTTTACGCAGGCTGAGTCCGATGCGATGTTGTTCGCCATCAATGCGGATGACTCGCAGGGTCTTGACTTCACCTTCCTTGAGCACTTCCTTTGGATGTTCGACGCGGTTCTCGCTTAGCTCAGAGATGTGGATCAGACCCTCGACATCGCCTTCAAGGCGGGCAAATGCTCCAAACTTGGTAAGGCGTGTGATCGAACCTTCCACTAGCTGTCCGACGCTGAATTTCTCGACACGATTCTTCCAGGGATCATCCTGCAAGGCACGCATGGAAAGGCCGATCCGTTTTTTCTCGCGGTCAATGTTGATCACCTTAACCTTGACTTCCTGCCCAACTTCAAGCATTTCTTTGGGATGCGCAAGGCGGTCCCATGAAAGCTCGGAAAGATGAACGAGTCCATCTGCGCCGTTGACGTTTACGAAAGCGCCAAAATCTGCCAGGCTGGTAACTTTACCGCTATATACTTTGCCTTCTTCCAATTCACTGATCACGCGGTCTTTCATGGAAGAACGAGATTCATTGTTGGTGGAGCGTTCTGTGAGAATTAAGCGGCGGCGTTCACGATCCACTTCAATAATGCGCACGGAAATCGCCTGGCCGACCATCTTTTGCCAGCGTTGTTCGGGAGTATCACCCGAAGATTGCGCGCGGCGGGTTGAGCTGATCTGGGAGGATGGCACAAAACCACGCAGGTTACCCACTGCAACGATCAAACCACCTTTGTTAAAGCCAATGATCTTTGTATCGATCACAGTCTCATCGGTGATCATCTTCTCAACGTTCTCCCACGACATTTCCTCTTGTGCGCGCTTGAAGGACAAAACAACATTACCATTTTGATCTTCAGGGTTGAGCACGAAAACGCTTACTTCCTGGCCCACTTTGAGTTCGGCACGTTCCTCGGCTGTGAGTTGATCCAACTCACGACCCGCAACGACGCCTTCGGATTTTGCTCCGACACTGATGAGAATTTGACTTGAGCTTATGCTCGCGATCATCCCTTTGCGAATCTCACCTACCAGAGGTAATTCAACGCTCAGAGTTTCTGATTCAAGCAACGACTCCATCGTTTGATTATTGAATTGTTCTCCTGACTCTTGCCCACTTTGGGCTTCATGTTCATCCATTACTGACGGCTCCAATTAACTGAAATGTAAGTTGGATTATACAAGTGATTGAAGAACTTGACAACCCTGATGTTTCGTAAATTTTACAACAGGCGGTATAATCACGGCTTGGAGTAAACAAATGCCCGCCATCTTTCCTTTTACAGCCATCGTTGGACAAGAGCGCATGAAACGCGCACTCATTCTCAATGCCGTTGATACACGTATCGGCGGCGTACTCATCCGCGGCGAACGCGGCACAGCTAAATCCACTGCAGCGCGTTCTTTAGCCGCATTACTGCCGCATGTGAAAATCGTTCAGGACTGCCGTTTTGGATGCGATCCCGAAAAACCGGGCACCTGGTGCACCGAATGTAAGGAACGCGCCCATGCCAATAAAAAACTTCCCACCGCTGAACGTGCCACGCCTTTCATCAACCTTCCTGTCTCTGCGACCGAAGACCGTGTTGTAGGAACGCTTGATATTGAAAAAGCCATTCAAAAAGGCGAGCGTCATTTTGAGCCGGGTGTTCTGGCAGGTGCGAATCGCGGATTACTCTATATTGACGAAGTAAACCTGCTCGATGACCACGTGGTGGATATTCTGCTGGACTCTGCAGCGATGGGCGTCAACACGGTCGAGCGCGAGGGGATTTCCTTCGCCCACCCGGCGCGCTTCATTCTCGTTGGGACGATGAATCCTGAAGAAGGAGATCTCCGCCCCCAGCTGCTGGATCGCTTCGCGCTGTCTGTGGATATTGTCGGCATCCGTGATGCGCGCCAACGTGTGACCATCATGGAACGCAATCTTTTATATGAACGGGATGCCGAAGCCTTCCGCGCTTTATGGCTGGTCAAAGAAGACGAACTTTCGCAGCAGATCACTCGTGGACGTGATCTCGTGGACAAAGTCACACATACCAGCCGTGACCTGCTCTCGATTGCGGCGTTGACATCATCTCTTAATGTAGATGGTCACCGCGCAGATTTGGTAATCCTTAAAGCTGCGCGCGCCGAAGCTGCCTTCGAAGGCCGCACCAAGATCAACGATCATGATATTGCGCTGGCTGCAGAATTGGCGCTGCCCCATCGCATCAAACGCACTCCCTTCCAACAAGCCGAGATGACTGCCGAACAGTTGCAGGAGCGCATCGAACAGCTGGCAGGCCAATCGGTCCCGAGCGAATCGGAAGATGAGTCCGAAAGCAAGCAGGAAGGCGAGTCTGAGGAAAAAAAAACTTAAAACTCGAAGATGAACAGCAGGAAGGTCCGCAACAGGGCAATCCCGAACCTATGCAGCAGCAGGAAGTATTTGCAAGTTCGAATGCAAATTGGTGGGACGGCGGACAAAAAGTAAAAGCAGGCGAGACCTTCCAGCCGCGTAAGCTCAACACCCCGCTCGATAAATTAACACGTAAACAATCCGGCCGTCGCTCGCTGACCAAGACCGAGCGCAAACATGGCCGCTATATCAAGTCGCGCCCCGCGGGTGAAAATTTAACGGACATCGCATTTGATGCAACCTTTCGCGCCGCCGCGCCTTTTCAAATCCAACGCGTGGAGGAACGCAAGAAACTTGCTTTCTCGATCAAGAGAGGTGACCTGCAGCGCAAGGTCCGCGTCAAGCGTGTGGCGAACCTGGTGCTCTTCCTTGTGGATGCTTCATGGTCTATGGCGGTGGCGGAACGCATGAACGCCACAAAAGGCGCAATTCTCTCCCTGTTGACAGATGCCTATCAACGGCGCGACCGCGTCGGGTTGATCGTCTTCCAGAAAGACCGCGCAACATTGGTTTTATCCCCCACCAATTCAATTCAACTCGCACAACGCGCGCTGATGGATATTCCCGTCGGCGGCAAGACTCCGCTTTCGGCGGGACTGTTCATGGCGCATGATGTGCTGACTCACGAGAAACATATTCACCCTGATGTCGAACCTTTACTGATCGTATTGACCGATGGCGCAGGCAATGTATCTATTGGGACTTTGCCGCCGCAGGAAGAGGGATTCAAATTCGCGGAGATGATCGCCAACGAAAAGACCCGCTCCGTCGTCATCAACATGGAACACGCCGCCTTTGACCAGGGTCTCGCGCAGCAACTCGCAGATCATCTTGAAGCGCCCTGTTATTCATTAAGCGATTTGAAGGCAGAGAGTTTGTACAATGCGGTCAGGGATGAGATGGCGAAGCCGGTAAAGAAGTGAAGAAGTGGAAAGTAAAAAGTGAGAAATAAAAAGACTTCGGAGTTCTTGGAGAACTCCGAAGTCTTTGGTTATTAATTTCTTTTTTTCTTTTTTTGAAATTCTTCAATTTGCTTGTAAAGAGATTTCACAGTTTCCTTTGCAAACAGTTGCTCGCGGATGACCAGATAATCCCCTTCGCCAACCTGCCACGAAGCCCAGAACCGCGTGGCTTTTGCGGGACTCATGTGCATCATTAACACTTGAGCCGCTTCCTGAATAACCTGTCTTTCACTTGGAACATGTATGGTCATGGTTGTTCTCCCATTACTTTTTGAATAAAATCAAGCGGATTCATGGACAATACGTTAATGTTTTTTTGTTTCTTCAGTAACGATCATCACAGGACAGAAGATAATCCACTCCAGCGGATTCGGCGCACGCAGCATGCAATGCGTCAATTGCCTTCAGCCCGTGTTTTTCAAGCGATTCTGCGCGCTTACGAATCGACTCGTCTACAAGTTGATAAGCTGTTGACTGTTCCAAACAACGCGCCATCCAATCCTGCCTGAGTGAAATTGGATTGCGACTGTTCTCATATTCCAGCACTGATGAATTGACAAGAGTCGCTTCACCAGCCTCCACCAACTGCAAAACCAATGCCAGAGCCAGTGTTTCCATCCAGATACGCGGCTGGGTCTGATCGTCAAAGGGGCGGTTGTACACGCTGGTATCAAGATAGATTTTCACACTGATATTTTACCCCATAGAATCCAAATACATGGAACACGCCGCCTTTAACCAGGGTCTCGCGCAGCAACTCGCAGATCATCTTGAAGCGCCCTGTTATTCATTAAGCGATTTGAAGGC
>JANODZ010000204.1:0-4172 GCA_031412935.1 Anaerolineales bacterium | reverse complement strand
GTCCTGGCCGCAATCTCGGTGCTCGCCTTCTTTCTTGTGATGCTGGCTCCCGTCCTCTCATCGAATTATGATATTGCCCGCCCGGCCTCTGAGCACTATAAGGAAATCTTTGCGCGCAGCGGATTGATGATCCTCTTTACCATTCTGCTCAATATTTATGGAACGATCACACTGGTGGGCGGCGCGATCTATTCCGCATTCCTGTTCTGGCGCAGGAAAGTGTTTGCAAGTCGCATGTTCGGCAACATTATCATCGCAGCTGGCGCGCTCGCGCCCGCCATGGGAGGTTCCCTGCTTAAAGCCGGTTACGTCGACATGCTTTACCTGAGCGAATTTGTTGGCGGAATCCTGATGTTCATTGGATTCGTCGTGTCAACTTCTCAGAAATCTGAAATTGTAGAATAACCGAGCTAGTTCTTTTTGATTTGGAACTATAAAGGCTGATATTGATACCCTTGTTTTGTTTGGGGAGGGTGTGCGTCAGTTTTTTGAAAAACCTGTAAACCCAAAGGGCACAACACTCGCAGTGCGGGTGAGCGGGGTGATAAAATAACCAAATGGGAATTCTTTATCTCGTTGCCACACCCATCGGAAACCTTGAAGACATGTCTCTGCGCGCAGTGCGTATTCTGCGCGAATCAATTCTGATCGCTGCGGAAGATACGCGCCATACAGGCACTTTACTAAAATATTTTGAAATAAAAACTCCTCTTACCAGTTATTTTGAACACAATAAAATAAATAAATTGGATTTTATCCTCGAACAGCTTTCAAAAGGGGATGTGGCTCTGGTCTCGGATGCCGGGACTCCTGCGATCAACGATCCCGGCTATGAGCTGGTCAAAGCCGCCCTCGCATCCAACTTTAACGTTGTGCCTGTTCCCGGTCCCTCGGCCCCCATCGCCGCGTTGACAGTCTCCGGCCTGCCCACAGATTCCTTTCTCTTCCTCGGCTATCTTCCAAATAAATCAACTGAACGCCGTAAGGTCGTAACGCAAATTGCCAATTTGCACTACACACTCATTTTTTTAGAATCCCCTCACCGCATCGTTGACTCGCTCGAAGATATTCTCGCCGTTCTAGGCGACCGTCAAATCTGCGTCGCCCGCGAAATGACCAAACTTTACGAAGAATACTGGCGCGGACCTGTCAGCGGCGCGATCGAACATTTCAAATCCAAAGACCCACGCGGAGAATTTACGCTGGTGATCGAAGGAAAAAGGACTGAGGACAAAGGACGATGGACGGAAGATAAATTGCTCAAAGCCATCAAGAAGGAATTAAAAGCTGATAAATCTGCAAAAGAAATTTCTTCTGAATTGGCAGAGTTAAGCGGTTGGAATAAGAAAGAAGTGTACGCATTGATCAATTTAAATAAATAAGGAGCTTCACATGGCAGATGTAAATAAGCCCGAAGAAAAGAAAGACGATAAAAAAGAAGAGAAACCTGCCCCCAAAGATAATCTTGTCGAGAGCAAACATTCGATTAAGATCGGCGGCAGGACGATCAAGTACACCGTTACTACCGGTACGATTGTCCTCAAAGAAGAGATCATGGACAAAGACAAAGATGCCGAGGTCGAAAAGCCCCGCGCACAAATATTCTTTATCGCTTACACAAAAGATGGCCTAAAAGATAAATCCAAACGCCCGATCACATTCTCTTTCAACGGCGGACCAGGCTCCTCGTCTGTCTGGCTGCACATGGGTGTGCTTGGCCCGCGCCGCGTCGTCCTCACGGACGATGGCGAAATGCCTCCGCCGCCATTCAAACTGACCGATAATCAATATTCAATCCTCGACGAGACTGACCTCGTCTTCATCGACCCAATGAGCACAGGTTTCAGCCGCCCCGTGGAAGGTGAGAAATCAAAAGAATGGCACACCTTCTCAAAAGATATTGCATCGGTTGGCGATTTTATCCGCCTATACACAACGCGCTACAATCGCTGGCTCTCACCGAAATTCCTCGCGGGCGAATCCTATGGCACTACACGCGCCGCGGGTCTCTCTGGATATTTGCAGGATCGTCATGGCATGTTGCTGAATGGGCTGATGCTCATTTCTGCCGTCCTTGATTTCACAACTATTGACTTCAACTTAAATAATGACCTGCCCTACATTCTTTTCCTGCCCGCCTATGCGGCAACAGCCTGGTATCACAAAAAATTAAATTTCAAAGCGCCATTGCAAACCGTCCTTAAAGAGGCCGCGCAATTTGCAATGGGTGAATACGCTGCGGCTTTGCTGAAAGGCGCCTCTCTTACGTCTGAAGAACGCGCCAATATTGTTGAGAAACTTTCACGCTATACAGGCATCTCACAGGAATTTATTCAACGCTCGAATCTGCGCATACTAGATCAACATTATTTTAAAGAACTTCTGCGCGAGCGTGGTAAAACTGTCGGACGTTTGGACAGCCGCTACACCGGCATGGACCGCATTGGAGTCACTGCCACGCCGGATTATGATCCGCTGTTTGCCCAGGTGAGCGGACCCTATACCGCCGCGTTCAACGATTACATCCGCAGCGAATTAAAATTTATTACCGATCTGCCTTATGAGATCCTCAGCGAAAAAGTTTGGATGAATTGGTCTTACGAATATTTTCAAAATCAATACGTCAATGTCGCTGAAACTTTGCGCAATGCCATGACCTTTAATAAATATCTCAAGGTCTTTGTCGCCAACGGTTATTATGACCTTGGCACGCCCTGTTTCGCCACTGAATATACCTTCGATCATCTCGGGCTTGATGAATCCCTACGTAAGAACATCCGCATGGAATATTACGAAGCGGGACATATGATGTACGTCCACTTGCCTTCGCTCAAAGAAATTAAGAAAGATCTCGCCAAATTTATCAAGGACGCAAGTTAAAAAGATGCTCAAGCCGCCGTCCCCGGCGGCGAGACGCGGCGGGAGCTTACCGGAATATTTATGAACCTAGACGATCTCGAATTCTTTAACAAAATAGACAGGCAAAACATGCTTGCTCAAATTGACGGCTTGCCCGATCAATTACAAAGCGCATGGGATCTGGGACTGGCACAGCCGCTTCCCGATTTTAATGATATCCAAAACATAATCATTTGCGCGCTCGGTGACTCTGCGATCGCGGCGGATCTGGTAACTGCTTCCGTTTTCTCAAGCATTCGCATCCCTGTGACCGTGCATCGTAATTATGGTTTGCCCGCCTTCGCCAGCGGAAAACAAACATTGGTCATTTGCTGTTCCCATTCAGGCAACACCGAAGAAGTGCTCGAGTCGTTTGACACAGCCATAAAAAATAATTGCAGTGTCTTCGTCATCTCCACCGGCGGCAAGTTGATTCAAAATGCCGCTGAAAAAAACATCCCCGCCTGGAAGTTTGAGAGTAATGACGTTGTAGATACCGCCGCGCTTGCCTATCCCTTTGGGTTGTTGCTCGCATTATTCTCCCGCCTCGGATTTATCCCCAACCCTGCAACTGATGTGGTTGAAGCCATCGCGATGATGAAGCGTTCTCAGCAGCATATTCGCGCGGATATGATCGCCGCAAAAAATCCTGCCAAACGTTACGCGGGTCAACTGGTGGGACGTTGGGTTACTTTTGTTGGGACGGAAAATCTTGCGCCCGTTGCCAGAAGATGGAAAACACAGATCAATCAACTTGCCAAAGCGGGCGCAAATTTTGAAATTATTCCCGAAGCCACGCATAATACATTGATTGCAACGATCAACCCAAATGCAACACTAAATGCCCACACCATGACGCTGTTCATGCGCGCGCCTAGTGACCATCCCCGTAACCGCCTGCGTTCTGACTTAATGCGTCAGGCTTTCATGCTTGAAGCCTTGAACACCGATGTGATCGATGCGCGCGGTGAATCAGTCATTGCTCATTTGTGGACCTTGATCATTTTTGGTGATTACATGGCTTACTACCTTGCCATGGCGTATGGCGCTGACCCTTCTGAAGAATCAGCCGTAATAAATTTCAAAAGATCGTTGTCATAAAAGCAGGGATACACGCAGCAGTATCCCTGCAAGTTTACTTAGAAAGGAAAAAATGACGACACAATTAAACTCCTCCACCCAAACTGATTTTTCAATTCATCCCGCCACGAAAATGGGTCATGTCTCGTTGACAGTTGCCAATCTGGAGAATCAGATCGCCTTCTATCAGCAGG
>JANODZ010000203.1:0-3360 GCA_031412935.1 Anaerolineales bacterium | reverse complement strand
GGATCCTGCTCGAGGCAGGCATCCAATACTGCATCCGAGATCTGATCGCAAATCTTATCGGGGTGTCCTTCCGTAACCGATTCGGATGTAAACATCAGGCTCGGTGAAGACATAAAAGTGTTACTCATTGTTTTTGTTTCTCCTTAAGAAAATAAAATTGCCCTCCAGGTTCTGAAAGGGCAATTTTGCATGATGCTGAATCTACCCTCTCATCTCCCAGAAATATATCCGTCGGATTTGGCACCATATTCAATTTTCATTGACTGGTTGTCGAGGCATCGCAGGGCCGTTCCCTCCGCCTCTCTGGATAAGAGTGCCGTATTGGGGCTATTGATTTGTTTTAGGATAATACCATAGGCAGGAAAATGCGTAAAGATTAAAATCGCTTGCATCGCATACAAAACAAGCAAGGTCTGTTTATAATCAGGTATCTATTGCGAGTTTGTAATATGGACTTTGAAGCGTTTGATTAGGGAGACAACTGTATGCCGCGGGAAATGTCCGATATCTTGCATGCCTTTATAAAAACCATTTGATGATGATCGTTACTTTTTGGGTACACAGCGTTGCGGTTCTTCGCCTGTGCCGGGAAAGCCCTGTGCTTCACGACAAACGTTATCTACGCCGAATAAAGCCTTTAGCGGATAATACTTTTCACTTTTTTCCGGTGAACCCGCTTCAAGCTCGGTAAAGCGGTCTACATAATCCAGGTCGGTGATACTTTTCAAACCGCCATCCGCGATCACGCCATACATAAATTTAAATCCTGCCAGGGTCTTTTTAAACGCAAATTGAACCGTGGCTAATTTTCCCGCGTTGATTCGAGCCCAGGCAAGATCAGTGTCGTCGTTTTTTCCACGTCCGCCGTCAAAGATGATCGTGTCATAGCCGTCACCTGGAACGGGTGCGTCTGATCTTTCAGGCGAGAGTCCGCCCGTATCTTGGTTGGTATCCTGAACTACCTGAACGTTGTCCGTTGTCCAGGCTACGTTGAAGGGCGGGCGGGCGACAATTATGTAATCGCCAAACCCATCCGCGTTTAAATCCAACTCAACTGCATATTGAATACCGATCTTATTATTTGGATCAGTGCCAACCAGCTCGATAGAAACATAATAAAATTTATCGTCAATGCTTAAGTTGTAACTTATGATATCTAGATCAGGGACATAACTCATGTCCTGCATGAAAGGGCGTTCAAATAAATTGATATTATACGAATCCCCATAGGGGGCGCGTTTCTCCGCGGCGGTATCCACAGATACAACATCATGGATCAAATCACCCGCTTTCACAGTGGTTGAAGGAATTAATGAATGTGGAAGGGCAAGTGTTGGCGTGGGTAATTCGGTTGTTGGTGAAGCATTTAACGTTGGAGGAATGGCATCCGCCTCGCTGGTTAAAGTAGATCCCATGGGCGTATTTAAGGAGTTCTCTGAAACAAGTGTCGCTTCCGGGTTGCTAGCGGCCCCGGGCAGATTACATGCAAATACCACAAGCATAATAATTACACTAAACAAAATTACGGGCTTTTTTATTTTCATGGGTTCTCTCCTGAAGTTCCATTATCCTTCTTTTTGAAATTCTAATCAATGGTGTAATTATCCCGTGCTGAAAGCCAAGTCCAACTTTTCCTCCCTTGCCAGACAGCCAATCTTCGGGCACAATGGATTAATGGTTTTCATGCTGTAAAATGCAATTCCAATTAAATGAGGAACAATGGACTATTCACCTGCTGAACTAATGATCGTTAACGCCGCGCGTTTATTACGTAATGATGATGTTGTATTTGTCGGGGTTGGCCAACCTAATCTTGCGTGTAATCTTGCAAAGCGGACTCATGCGCCAAACCTTGTGATGATCTACGAAGCAGGTGTCATCGGCGCTGAACCCGCGCGCCTGCCGCTTTCCATTGGAGATCCAACCCTCGTCAGCGGCTCACTGTCAGTGGTAAGCATGTACGATATTTTTGCGAATTATTTACAGCGTGGCAATGTGGATGTTGGATTTATGGGCGGGGCACAAATTGATAAATATGGAAACATCAACGCGACCGTGATCGGTGAATACGATCATCCAAAAGTACGTTTGCCGGGTTCGGGCGGATCGCAGGAGATCGCAGCCTGGGCAAATCGTTGCTATATTATGACCCCGCATCAAAAACGCCGCTTCCCAGAAAAAGTGGAATTTATGACATCCGCCGGATTTATCGGCGGGAAAGGGGACCGTGAGAATGCAGGCCTGCGCGGCAAAGGCATGGTGGGTGTGGTAACGGATGTAGGCATGCTCGAACCCGATGAAACCGGCGAAATGATAATGACGGCTTTGCACCCGGGGAAAACAGTTGAAGAAGCTAAGTCAAACACCGGTTGGGATTTGAAAGTTGCGGCGCAGGTAAGGATCACCAACAGCGTGACAGAGAAAGAACTGAAGATTTTGCGGGAAGAGTTGGATCCGACAGGAATTTATTTGAAGAGCGGATAAACAGCAAATAAAATAGACCTTACCGGAAATAATCCGCAGATTTGCCGATTACGCAGTTTAGATAATTTTCAGGAGAAAAATCTTCGAAAATTCGTGTAATCTGTGGATTTATAAAGCCGCTATCCTTATCACCAATAAAGTCTATTGAGTATTTTGTGCAATATGAAAACCTGCAAAAATAAAAATTGTAATGAAAGAACATAAAATAATTCGGAACTATGATAAAGTTCCGAATTATTTTAATAAACCTATTTGGTTAATGCGCATCGCACCCCGACGTACGCGAGCGCAGAGGCAGGATCAAGCCTCAGGCGGGTATCGCTGCGGGCATTTCCACTATTACTGCCAGCGTGCCATGATCCGCCGCGCGCAATACGTTCACTTGAAGATTTAGGTTCTTCTCGTCCATCTGTTGAGTCATATGGATAAGGTCTGAATAGACTGCTGGTCCACTCCCAGACGTTGCCAGACATTCCATAGACCCCATAAATACTTTGCCCTTTTTCGTATTTGTCCACCTTGTCTGTATCGCCAAGGCATCCGGAAACATTTGCATAACTACAATCGACTTTATCATTCCCCCAGGGGTAGGCGCGTTCATCTGCTCCGCGCGCGGCTTTTTCCCACTCTGCTTCAGTGGGCAGGCGCGCACCCCTCCAGGCGCAATAGGCATTTGCCATTTTCCAATCCAAATAGATCACTGGAAAATTTTGGTAAATTGGATTCGAGAAATATGAATTTCGAGTTGCAGTGCCTACCCGTAATGGTTTTCTACAATCGACTGAAAAAACACAGGCGTCATACATCTCGTTGGTTACTTCAAATTTATCAATATAAAATGCCTTCAATGAAACTTGATGGGCTGGCTTTGAACTC
>JANODZ010000202.1:0-4767 GCA_031412935.1 Anaerolineales bacterium | reverse complement strand
ATAACTAATTCGTTGTTTGTTCAATATCACGAAAGGCAGATCAACGATGAGCAGCCCGGTGCTTAATAGGATGGCGTGTCCAAATGGGACGTAAAACGGCACAGCGCCGAACTTATATGTATAAAGCTGAAAAACCAGGCTCAGTATAAATTCGCCCAGCGCGGATATCGGAACAAAAGCAATCACAATAGGTTTTTGCTCCTTGGGTAAACCGCGAAGCATTAATAGAAAATAGATCGGCACGATGACATTGCTGATGATCTGGCCGTTGATCCCTCTCTCCATCAAGTAGCGCGAATCTGCGGCAAGGATAAACAAAACAAGCGGAAAAAAGCCCGCGATCAGAAGCTGGCGCTGTAAAAGGGACGGCGAATTATATTCTGTAAAGAGCGTGTACAATGGTTTGGCTGATTTTTCCATTTTCACTTTATTAATTAATAATTAGGATCGCTTGAAATTCACCATTTTTGCAATTGAAGATGGCAGGACCGAAAGAAGTGGTATTCATAAGGGTGGGATTATAAATGCAAAATCCCTGATGGGTATTGGTTCATAAGTAATAAATCCTGTAGAAATGCATCTAGAAACAAGCTGACGGCTCAGCAGACAAACATATCAGTCGATAAAATTATGGAGATGACTTATGACTACTAAATGGACACACAAGGATATTGCTGATCAACAAGGTAAGGTAGTTATTGTGACGGGTGGAAACAGCGGCATCGGATTCGAAGCCGGGTTGGCGCTGGCTGAAAAGAACGCCCGGGTTATTTTGGCAGTCCGCGATCTGGATAAAGGCGAACAGGCAGCGCAGGCCATTCGCGATCGGGTTCCCGCCGCTAATATAATAGTTATGCGGATGAATTTAGCTGATTTGAGCAGTGTTCGATCCTTCTCAGACGAATTTCTCACAAATCATGATCGGCTGGATGTTTTGATTAATAACGCCGGGGTGATGGCTCTACCCCTGGTTCGAACTGTTGACGGCTTTGAGATGCAGTTTGGCACCAATCACCTCGGCCACTTTGCCTTGACGGGCTTATTGCTGCCAGCCTTGAAGGCAACCACAGATTCACGGGTTGTGACGGTCAGCAGTTATGTCCACACCTCCGGCGATATCCACTTTGATGATTTGCAATGGCATAAGAATTACGATCGTTGGGGCGCGTACGCACAAAGTAAACTTGCAAACTTATTATTTGCTTATGAATTACAACGCTGCTTCGCCGCTTCGAAGATCAAAGCCCTCAGCGTGGCTTGTCATCCGGGATATTCGGCAACGAATTTACAGGTGGTGGGTCCGCAATTGGATGGGGCAATATTTTCTGTATGGATGATGAAAGCGGCAAATATTCTATTCGCTCAATCTCAAAGGATGGGCGCATTACCTACTTTATTTGCTGCGGTGTCATCTGAGGTGAATGGCTGTGATTATATTGGTCCGACAGGCATTGGAGGGATTCGCGGTTATCCTGATAAGGTGATGTCAAACGACAAATCGTACGATCAGGCGCTGGCGAAACGATTATGGACAGTATCTGAAGAGTTGACGGCAGTGGTCTACCCTTTTTAGCAGGCATATTATTTTTCCACATATTTATTGTCCATGCTATACTGTACAAATTCCAATTTAATCGAGGCGCAATGAGCAGCAATACCCATCAGGAAATGTTGTATAAATACGCGGAAGCGATTGTAAAAGTCGGTTTGAATATCCGCGCCGGGCAGCGCTTGATCATCAATCTTTCAGCTACCCGCGGTGTTCCGCATCAATTTGCGCCGCTGGTTCATGAAGTTGCCAAAGCGGCATATGCCGTTGGCGCAAAATATGTGGATGTGATCTGGGGCGACGAGGAATTGTTACGTTTGCGCGCTCAATATGCGCCGCGTGATTCATTTGACGAATACTCCACCTGGCACGTGGATGCAATCATGAAAATGATAGAAAATGGGGATGCAATGCTTTCCATCGCAGGAGGAAACCCAGACCTGCTTGGAGGCATTGACCCAGAGATCGTGGGCATGCTGCAAAAAACTCATCTAAAAAACTTCCACAGGGTCGGCGAGAAAATATCTGCAAATACGATCAACTGGTGTGTCGTCGCCGCGGCGGGTGAAGAATGGGCGAAGAAAATATTCCCGGATCTTACGGCCAAAAAAGCGCAGGAAAAATTATGGGAAGCCATTTTTGAATCCACCCGCATTGATCAGCCAGACCCGATAGACGCCTGGCAAAAGCATATTGCAATTTTAAGTAAACGAAGTAAATATTTACAAGCCAAACAATTTAACGCTTTGCATTACAAAGCCGCGGGCACAGATTTCACCCTCGGCCTCCCAAATGGGCATATCTGGTTTAGCGCGCGCGCCATGGCGCAAAATGGAATCGCCTTTACCGCCAACATGCCTACAGAAGAGGTATTCACCCTGCCAGATCGAAATCGCGCCGATGGAACTGTGACGGCAACATTCCCGCTCAGCAACGGCGGCACATTGATCGAAGATTTTCAGGTGACTTTTGAAAACGGACGTATTATTAAAGTCAACGCGAAGAAAGGTGAAGAGGCTTTACAAAAACTGGTGGATACAGATGAAGGCTCGCATCGCCTTGGCGAAGTGGCGCTCGTCCCGGCCAGCTCCCCCATCGCCAAACGCGGACATCTTTTTTATAACACTTTATTTGACGAAAACGCATCCTGCCATATCGCGATCGGACGCGCCTACCGCTTCACGCTAACGGGCGGGGTTGAGTTGAACGACGAAGAGTTTATCTCCGCTGGGGGCAACATCAGCCTCAACCATGTAGACTTCATGATCGGCTCAGCGGCAATGGACATTGATGGCATCCACAAGGATGGCACGCGTGAACCCGTGATGCGAAAAGGCGAGTGGGCGTTCGATCTATAAACCATGAAGCGGCAAATCAAATTTGACAACTCAAAACAGCCCTGCATCCGCAGGGCTGTTTTGATGGACTTGTGTGATAATTATCGGGATATTCAATATCAGGAGAAATATTATGCCAATGAAACCAAAGCTCAACACCGATGAAATCCTAATAGCCGAATACAACTACATTGCCAACAGCATATTTCAGGCGAACGAAGATCGTTCACGCGTGGCATCCTTTTATTTTATTTCAGTCGGTTCGCTGGTTGCCGCAATTCTTAGCGCATTATTTTCAACAAACAACTTAAGCGGGATCGCGCTTGCATTTTCAGGATTATTCCTGGTGCTGACACTCCTTGGCGCGCTGACATTGGCACAGCTTGCCCGCCTGCGTGCCGCCTGGCACGAAGCTGCTGAAGCGATGAATGAGATCAAGGACTTTTACATCAAGCATCACAGGGAAATTGAACCAGCCTTCAAATGGAAAGCGAAGAGTCTTCCATCAACAGATAAGCCGTACAGCATCGCAAACTTGATGGCAATTGAAGTCGCTTTATTGGGCGCCATTACCAGCGCTGCCTCCATTTATTTTCTTCTGCTGACATTGGGGAAATTTGAATGGTGGGGTTGGGTTATCGTTCTCTTAGCGCTCTTTGCGAGTTACATTGCCCAATGGGCATGGTATAAATATCTATTGGTTGACAACCAATAATCCATAACTTTAACGGATAAACCCACTTGCCTCGTAATTACGAAAACCAATCCCCGACTGCGTTTCAAAGAAGACCTCATCTCACAAAAGACGATGCCTGGATTCGCGCCTTTCTTAAGCAAGCTCAAATTGGGCACATTGCAACTTCCGTGGATGGACAGTCATTTATTAATCCCGCCACCTTCTGGTATGACGAGGATAATCATCAGATCGTTTTTCACTCCAATGCTGCGGGGCGAGTCCGCTCGAATATTGAGACCAACCCCAGGGTGAGTTTGGAAGCGAGCGATTTGGGCAGGCTGCTTCCTTCCAATGTGGCGCTTGAGTTCTCGCTTCAATTCCGCAGTGTGGTTGTATTTGGTTCAGCAAGAATTATCAATGACCCGGCTGAGGCGCGTAAATTATTATACGGTCTGATCGGCAAATACTTTCCGAAAATGACTGCGGGAAAAGAATACCGCGAGATCACCGACAAGGAATTAAGAGCCACGTCCATCTACGCGATCAAGATCGAAGAGTGGAGCGGAAAAGAAAATTGGGCTGAACGCGCGGACCAATCGGATGAATGGCCTGCGCTTGACGAAAAATGGTTTAAGTGAAAAAAAGGAGAACATCATGCCGGAACATTTTCGAACGGAAGAATTCAAAGTGGAAGGCGGGAAATTGCTCGCAAAGATCAAGGAGCTGATCCATGAGGGAAATATCCGCAAGATCATTATCAAAGACAAGGATGAAAAAACCATTGTAGAAATTCCAATGACCTTCGGAATCGTGGGAGCCATACTCGCCCCGCAACTTGCCGCAATTGGGGCGATCGCTGCGCTATTGACCGAGGCAACCATTGTCGTTGAAAAAGCAGATTGACCGTGCCCCGGGATTTCGAGATTGCCAATAAATTATCGCGTGAGAAAATACAATCGCTGATAGAAAGTATGAGCGATGCGCAGCTTGCCTTACCCACTATTGCAGGCTGGACCATTGCATCCACACTCGCGCATATTGCTTTTTGGGATTTTCGTATTTTGTTTTTGCTAAATCACTGGAAGAATAACGAAATCACAACCTCGCCTTACGATGTGGATGCGATCAACGAAGCGCACAAACCTTTGTGTCTGGCTTTGCCTGCGCGCATTGCCGCTGGGTTGGCATTAAAAGCCGCCGAATCC
>JANODZ010000201.1:0-1655 GCA_031412935.1 Anaerolineales bacterium | reverse complement strand
GGTCGAAGCTTTGGATGAAGGACCTAAAATGGTAGATTATAGCGGCGCCTGGTATCGCATTTATGATGAGCTCGATTCAAATGTGTCATACTTTGTGCCTGCCATTCACCTCCGGGTTTTGCCGCTCAGTTATTTTGAGCCGATCACGCCTGAAATCCCTTATGACGCGAAGCTGATCGAAGTGAACCTCACAACGCAAATGCTTTTAGCCTATGAATATGGAAAATCAGTATTCCAAACCAACATTTCTTCCGGTATCAGGGGCGGCGGACAAGCCGGCGAAAGGGGTATTTCTACAACAACGCCAAACGGAAAATTCACCATTCTCGATAAATACCCATCGAAACATATGGGATATAGCTACTTTAGCACCGCGAAAGGCGGGGATGTTTCTACGGACGAAAGCGGATATGTTCTTCCCGGAATCCCCTGGGCAACGTTTTTTACCGAGGTGGGTCATGCCTTTCACGGCACGTATTGGCATGAAAATTTTGGCACACAAATGAGTCACGGCTGTATCAATATGCGCTCCAACGAAGCCAATTGGATCTTCCGCTGGGCGCAGCCTCCTCACACGACCGACGCGATCTCAAATCATTACGGTCAAGGTACAAAAGTGGAGATCCACTATTAAGGCTAATTCTGTAAATCCTCCCAGCAAGTTGAATTTAGATCCCCAAGTATTGATATTAATATATGCCTTATCTTAATTGGAAAGGGAAGCGCCTAGCCGACCCTCAGCCTGCTTCTCTGATTCAAGATGCAATTCTCTACCCGAATGGGTGCGGCTATCCCAGTGCGCTTCCAGACGGTCGTATGATCCTTGGGGAAAATCTTTCTGTAATGGCGGCGCTTCTTCCGCAATATGAAGGCCGTATCAACCTCATCTATGCCGACCCGCCATTTTTCACAAATCGTAAATTTTCCGCGCGTGTTGGTCGTGGAGAAGATTCACGAAAACCTGCAAAGTGGAAATTAGCAGAGGGGTATCACGATGCCTGGGCGGATCTGGATTCCTACCTGCAATTCCTATATGAACGCCTCGCATTAATGGTTCGCCTGCTTGCACCAAATGGGACCTTGTATCTCCATCTTGATTGGCATGCTGATGCCTATGCCCGATTGATCCTGGATGAGTTATTCGGTGCGGATGGTATTTTCATTAATGAGATCATCTGGGCTTATCATGGTCCTTCTCCGATCAAGACAGCCTTCAATCGTAAACATGACACGATTTTAGTTTACGCAAAAGGAAAAGGGTATACGTTTAATGCAGATGCCGTGCGCGAGCCGTACAGCCCAAATACGGTAGCTACATTTAAATCCTCCCGTAAAGCCGGGTTTGGGAAAGTGCCGAATCTGGAGCGTGGAAAGGTTCCTGAAGATTGGTGGTATTTCCCTGTGGTGGCCCGATTGCATAACGAAAGGACCGGGTATCCGACTCAAAAGCCTGAAATGTTACTCGAGCGGATTATTCTTGCTTCTTCAAATAAAGGCGATCTGGTGGCAGATTTTCATGGGCTCGACCGACAAGCGCGCGCCGCAGGGGTTTGCGCCGCTGGCGATCGGTCTGGCGCTGACGCTGATCCACCTGATCAGCATTCCGGTGACCAACACCTCGGTGAATCCGGCGCGCAGCACTGGCGTGGCGGTGT
>JANODZ010000200.1:0-20607 GCA_031412935.1 Anaerolineales bacterium | reverse complement strand
TAAGCTCTGGAACGCGGGCAGGTTTGTGATTAATGCGATTGATTCCCTCACCCCAACCCCTCTCCCTCAGGGAGAGGGGCGAAGGGGTGAGGGGTATTGGACTCTTGCCGATTCATGGATCTGGGCCAAGCTTGAAATCCTCATTCGCAATGTGGAACGCCAATTCCAGAACTTCCAATACGGGCAGGCGGGTCAGGAAATTTATGAATTCATCTGGAACGATTTTGCCGATTGGTATCTGGAAATTGCAAAGGGTCAAATTCAGAATCCAGGATTCAGAGTTCAGACAGTGGAAACTTTGGCACGCATTTTTGACACTTCATTGCGCCTGCTTCATCCTTTCACGCCTTTTGTCACCGAAGAGATTTGGGGACACCTGCGCCGCGCCGTTCTCGTCTCTGGCGTCTCGAATATCTTTGATGACTCGCCTCTTGCATTGATCGTGGCAAAATTCCCCGAGCCGCGTGAACCCGAAGGCTGGGAAGAATCCAAGATCACGGATTTCACCCTTATTCAAGAGCTGGTGCGTTCGATCCGCAATCTGCGCGCAGAAAATAATGTTGCTCCAACTAAAAAACTTACCGCGCAATTTGGCGCAGGTGATAAAATAGATTTGCTCAAGGGACAATCCGCTGTCATTGCCGCGCTGGCTGGTTTGAACGTGGACGAGATCAGGATTGAAAAATCAATTAAACAAAAACCAGAAGAGAGCGCCGCGCTTGTAGTGGGTTCCATCGAAATATACATTCCTCTCGCAGGCATGGTGGATCTGAAGAATGACAAAGCGCGTCTGGAAAAGGAACTCAAGGAAGCCGAGTCTCACATTCTGCGTTTGGAGAATTTGCTTGGCGGAGATTTTGCCAACAAAGCTCCCGCGGCTTTGATCCAAAAAGAACGCGAAAAGTTGGATGGTTATAAAAATACAGCTGAGAAGTTGAAGGCGCAGTTAAAATAGCTATAGCGACCCTCCGCATCTACATCCTGAAATGTCAATAGAGGAATCATGGATTACCAGAAAAAACTCGAAGACCTCAAGGCGCGTCTATTTGAAATCAGTGATCTGCAAAACGTAAACGCCCTATTGGAATGGGACCAATCCACGTACATGCCTGCCGGCGGAGCAGAAGCGCGCGGACGTCAATCTGCGACGCTGGCAAAGATCGCACAGGAGAAGTTTATTGACCCAAAGGTTGGCAAGCTGCTGGATGTTTTACACAAATATGAAGAAAGCCTGCCATTTGAATCTGACGATGCCAGCTTGATCCGCGTCACGCGCCGTGAGTATGAGCGCGCCATAAAGGTTCCGCCTCAATTTCTTTCAGACTTGAGCATCCAATCTTCGGCGGGCTATCAAGCCTGGGCTGAAGCGCGTCCTGCCAACGACTTCGCCAAAGTCCGCCCGTTGCTCGAGAAGACCCTCGACATGAGTCGTCAACTCGCGGATTTTTTCCCGGGCTACGAACACATCGCCGACCCGTTGATCGACTTCGCCGATTACGGCATGAAGGCATCCACCGTCCGCGCGTTGTTCGCCGATTTGCGAGGCCATCTCGTGCCGATCGTCAAAGCCATCACTTCGCAAACTCCAGCCGATGATTCCGCGCTCCGCAAACATTATCCCGAAGCCGAGCAAATGGCTTTTGGCGCGGAAGTGGTTAAGCAGTTGGGCTATGATTTCAATCGCGGCCGCATTGACAAAACGCACCACCCGTTCATGACCAAGTTCTCGCTTGGGGATGTGCGAATTACCACGCGCGTTAAAGAGAATTATCTTTGTGAATGTTTGTTCAGCAATATCCATGAAGCAGGTCACGCGCTGTATGAGCAGGGAATTGATATGGCTTATGAAGGCACGCCGCTGGCAAATGGTACGAGCGCAGGCGTGCATGAGTCTCAATCCCGTTTATGGGAAAACATTGTCGGGCGCAGCCGCGGCTTTTGGGAATTTTTCTACCCGAAACTTCAGATTCATTTTCCCGGGCAACTGGCAGGCGTTTCATTAGATACGTTTTACGCAGGGATCAATAAAGTTGGCAAGTCGCTGATCCGCACCGATGCAGATGAAGTGACTTATAACCTGCATGTCATGCTGCGCCTCGATTTTGAGCTTCAACTGCTCGAAGGCACACTTTCTATTCGTGACCTGCCCGAGGCCTGGCACGAACGCTTCGAATCGGACTTTGGAATTGTTCCGCCCAACGACAGCGACGGCGTCCTTCAAGATGTCCACTGGTATGCCGGCGTGATCGGCGGTTCGTTCCAGGGATATACTCTTGGCAATATTCTAAGCGCACAATTTTACGGCGCGGCGCTCAAAGCGCATCCAGAAATCCCCAGCGAAATGAAGCAAGGTAAATTCACAACATTGCACACTTGGCTGCGAGAAAATCTTTATCGCCCTGGCAGTAAATTCACAGCTGCGGAGATTGTCGAACGCGCCACGGGCAGTCCGCTGACGATCGTACCGTATATCAGCTACCTAAAAACAAAATATGGCGAGTTATATACTTTATAAGTTATAATCACGTCAATCAAATATTTAACCTTCGGGGCAGGGTGTAATTCCCGATCGGTGGTAAAGCCCACGAGTATTGTTGTCATGCTTCAAGCGTGACCTACAGAACATGATCTGGTGTAATTCCAGAGCCGACAGTATAGTCTGGATAGAAGAAGGTGACGTGGACCCGTGTGGTCTGTGTGGATTCATGCCCCGAAAACGATTCTTGTTTTCGGGATTTTTTTTCTGGCATCCGCATCCGCATCGGATTTCGCTTTGGTCTCGCGTAGCGTTTGCGCCCCGTAGTTAATTCTAGCGAGGCGTTTTTGTTTATATGTTTGTCATGCTGAAAAAAACCATTTCCCGTATCCCCTGGCTTGGACTGATTTCCATTATTGCCGGCTTGCTGGCATGGGGATTAATCGCGCGTTATAGCGGACTGCCTCATTTCATCCTGCCGGCTCCGTACGACGTGTGGTTGAGCTTTGTCAAGACACTCAAAAATGGGACATTGCTTTATCACACCATCATCACGCTAACGGAGGTCGTGCTGGGCATGTTGGTGGGCGTCACCTTTGCCACAGTCGTTGGATATATGCTCGCGAAATCACGCACGCTGGAAAAAATACTTTCGCCGTATCTTGTGGCTAGTCAGGCGATTCCAATTGTAGCCATTGCGCCATTACTGGTCATCTGGCTCGGAGGCGGGATTCTCTCTAAGGTATTAATCTGCGCGTTGATCGTTTTCTTCCCCGTCCTGGTCAATACTGTTGTGGGCGTGCGCGCCGTGCCGAGCGCTTTATATGACCTGATGAACTCGATCCGCGCGACGAAGTGGCAAATTTTGCTTAAGTTGGAAGTGCCTGCCGCGTTGCCGATTCTGTTTGGCGGGTTGCGGATCGGCGCGACATTATCGGTCATCGGCGCGATCGTTGGTGAATTGGTGAACGCCCAGAAAGGCTTGGGCTATTTGTTGCAGTTGGGTGATTTTCAATATGACACGTCGATGGTGTATGTGGCGGTGTTCATGTTAATCTTTCTTGCGCTTGGTTTGTATGGCATCGTCGCGTGGGTTGAAAGAAAGTTTTTGGTCTGGCAGGAACGTTCAAACATTTAATCGTTCGAACGTTAAACGTTATAGGAGAATATTATGTTAAAGAAATTAGTTTTACTCATGCTTGGGTTGGCGCTCAGCCTGTCGTCTTGCAGCAAATTAGCGGTTAAGAATGGCGCGGATGCGCTTCGTCAGATCCAGCTGCCGATGGGCTACATCCCAAATATCCAGTATGCGCCATTTTATGTGGCTGTCGAAAAAGGATATTTCGCGCAAGAGGGCATCGAACTTAATTTTGATTATTCGTTCGAGACCGATGGGGTCGCGTTGGTGGGTGCGGGTGAGCTGCCGTTTGCGGTGGCTTCGGGTGAACAGGTGCTGCTGGCGCGTTCGCAGGGATTGCCTGTTGTATACACGTTCGCATGGTATCAGCAGTTTCCCATTTCTATTGTCTCAGCGCCCGAGTTGAATATTAAAGAGCCTGCCGATCTACGCGGACAAACGATCGGCTTGCCGGGTTTATTCGGCGCAAATTACATCGGCTTGCAGGCGCTGCTTTTTTCCGCCGGCTTTTCGCCCGAAGATGTGACCATGGAGGCAATCGGATTTAATCAAGTGGAAGCGTTTGCGGCAAAACAAAATAATATTGTGGTTGGTTACGCGTCGAATGAACCGATCGTATTAAGGTCGCAAGGTTTTGAAGTGAATGAGCTGCGTGTTTCTGATTATGTGCAGTTGACCGCGAATGGAATTATTTCGAGTGAGATGACCATCAAAGAGGAGCCAGATCTTGTGCGTGCAATGGCGCGTGCGTTGGCACTCGGAATTGCAGATACGACCGCAAATTCTGAAGAGGCTTATACGATCAGTTTGAAATATGTCGAAAATCTTGCAGATCAGGAGTTGGCTGTCCAAATGCAGATCCTGAATACATCGATTGAATTTTGGAAAGCAGGGAAGATCGGCTATTCAGACCCGCAGGCCTGGGAAAACATGAATGATCTGTTGGTCAAAATGGAATTGATCCCTGAGCTGGTGGATTTGACGAAGGCATTTACAAACGAGTTTGTTCCGTAAAATTCACCAATCCCCAATTACTAATTACCTGTAAACAATCGGTAAGTAGTAATTAGTAATTGGTAATTGGTAATGAGTCTTATGACCGCCAAACCCATCCTCACTGTAAATAATCTTTCTGTTGTCTTCCCCGATGGCAACGGCGGTTTGCGCGCGCTTGAAGATATTTCTTTTGAGGTGCGTCCGCGGGATTTTATATGTTTTCTTGGTCCCTCGGGTTCGGGCAAGACCACGCTCTTGAGAACTCTTGCAAGCCTTTTGCAGCCCACAGCAGGAGATGTTAATTTCATCCGCAACCAGCATCCGCAGATCGGCATGGTCTTTCAGCAATCCAACCTCATGCCGTGGCGTACGGTGATCGATAACATTAAACTTCCGCTTGAGGTGGAAGGGATGGGTGAATCCCCGGCGCGTATCAAAGCGCGTGAGATGATTGATCTGGTTGGATTAACTGGATTCGAGGATTCATGGCCGCGGGAGTTATCCGGCGGGATGGCACAACGCGTGGCGATTGCGCGCGCTCTCATCCACGACCCCGACCTGCTCCTGCTCGATGAGCCTTTTGCTTCACTGGATGCAATGACCCGCGAACGCATGTGGACGGAGTTATCGCGTATCTGGCAGGCGCGTCAGAAGACAGTCATCATGGTCACGCACTCGATCAATGAGTCATTATTTCTTGCCGATAGAGTATTGGTTTTGACCCAGCGTCCCGGCAAAATTAAATTGGACCTGGCAGTTGACCTGCCGCGCCCAAGAAATGATGATATTCGCTATACGTCCCATTTTGGAAAACTGGCTCGAAAATTACGAATGGCAATTGAGTGATTTGAGCGAATTAATAGCTTTGCCAGGGGCTGTAATGGCTTGAAAATCATTATGAATTCATTCTCGTCCGAACTATGTTAATATCAATTTAATATAATATCAATTTAATAATTGCTGATATACTAAGAAAATTAGCCTCTTAAACCAAATTATTCCTGCTTAATCCCCAATAAAAATGCAAAATTATCCTATAAGGTATTGTTTATGACCCAAAAAACTGTTTTGAGCGTTGATCTTAACACCGCGGAAGAAGAGGCCCTGGTTAAAAAATTAAAGATCTCACGCCGTCTCGCACACCGTATCATCGCCTTGCGGCCCTATCAGTCGGTTGAACAGCTAAATAAAATTTGGGGAATTGATCCAGTAGTCTTACAGCGCATCATACCTTTAGTCAGTGTAAATCAAACCGAAAAAGCTTCCTATCCTTCGTTGAAAGAATCCTCATTATTGCCAGAAATTACGACTCGTCCTGCTGAGTCAGCCCCAAATACTACCCCGCAAAAACCAGAACCTAAGAAAGCATTTGACCCCGTTCTGGGGGTTCAACTTAATTCTTCTTTGCCAACTCCAAAAGTGGAGAAAACATCCTGGAAAGTAAGTGCAGCCTTGGTGTTGATACTTTTTATTGGAGCTTATTTTCGATTCACAGGATTAAATTGGGATGAAGGCCAGCATCAGCATCCAGATGAACGGTTTATTTCAATGGTTGCCGAACAATTGCAAGGGGTTGATGGGTTTGAGGAATATTTCGATACTGAAAATAGCACATTAAACCCCTTACGTTCCGGCTCTTATGCTTATGGAATGTTTCCGCTATTTTTTACCCGAGTAGTCGCGGATTGGGTCGGGATGGCTAAATATGACTCTATCACGCTGGTTGGGAGAGCCATGTCCGGCTTGTTCGATTTACTTGCCGTTTGGATGTTGTTTCTCTTAGGAAAACGCTTATACAACGAACGCATTGGTTTGCTCGCTGCAGCTTTAGGAGCTGCGGCAGTTCTTCCGATTCAACTTTCACATTACTTCGCAGTGGATTCATTCTCAACAGTATTTGTTGTCGCTGGTTTTTATTTTGCCATTCAGGCAATCCCTATTCATGTCCTTGAAGAAAAAATATCCCGATCGAACCTGATTTCTTTTGGTTTATTTGGAATCGTCATTGGGCTGGCTGGCGCATGTAAGGTGAATACACTTCCTCTCTTAGGGATTATCATACTGGCGGGCATGGTCAGGATTCTCACAGATTGGAAGAAACCAGATTTTAACAATGTTCTAAAAATAATCCTTTTTGGATGGGTTCTGTCATTACTCACCGCGTTTCTGGCATTTCGAGTTTTCCAACCCTACGCATTTTCCGGAGCTGGTTTCCTGGGTCTCGCACTTAATGAAAACTGGTTAAAAGTAATGCGAGAGGTTATTAATCAGGTCGCCGGTAATTCCGATTGGCCCCCGAACACCCATTGGACAAACCGCTCGATTACTTATGCCTGGACCAATATGGTGATGTGGGGTTTAGGGTTACCGCTTGGTTTGGCGGGTTGGTTGGGTTGGTTGTGGGCAGCCAAGCAGATCTGGAATGGCGATTGGCGCCGTCATCTCCTGCCATTTGTTTGGGTTACAGGTTACTTTCTCTGGCAAAACATCCAATTTTGGCGTTATATGCGCTATTTCCTGCCGATTTATCCATTTATTATTTTATTTGCCGCATGGGCTTTAATTGAAATTTATGACCGCACTCTCGAAAGCCGCCTGCGGCTTTTGAAAAATGGATTTAAGCTTCCCATGCAATTCTCGGATTGGAGGTTTACCTGGAAGGGCGCGGCGGGATTATTAATACTTGGGTCTGTTCTGATCGGAACGTATGTCTACGCTTTGGCATTTACCCAGATTTACAATCGCCCCATGACGCGCATCGCCGCTTCTGAATGGATGCTGGAAAATATCTCCGCTCCCTTCAATGTGATCGTTGAATCTCCACAGGGGAATCGATCTTATCCTGTTGCAGTGGGCAATCGTCAGATCCTTGAATCTGGTAATACACCATCGGCAAATATTCATATCCTTCAAGATGGAATTGCTTCAAAAATAACCACCACTGCTATTCGACAGGTAGGAGTAAGTTTCTATTTTAAATTGACTCGGGATAAAGAAGGAACTAATACTGTAACGGAAGGCCGCCTGGCTATCAACGATGATGATCAGAATGAAAATCATCAAATTTCTTTTGGCGATGTCAACCTGGATCCGAATGGGACTTATTTTTTTCATTATAAAATACAAAGCAGCAGCCAATTTTCCATCCCAAATGTCACTTTGCGAAATGTGAATGAAAGCCTGCCTTCCCTGCCGATCAGCTTGAATCTGCAATCCCAAACAGGGATGTTACAAGATTCGTTTCAAGTAACGCCGCTGGAAAATTTAACTTTAAATCGCCTCGAAATCAAGAATTTTCAACAGATTTTTGTGCCGGCTGAAACTACTCTAAAAGTGAGTATCTTTAAAGAAGGTAGTGGCAACAACCCACTAATGGAAAATTCACAAACCCTGGTTTTTTCAGAGCCCGGGCTTGCGTTGGCGCCAATATTTAATTTTCCCCCGATCGAGTTAGCGGGAGAGCAAGCCTACCAGGTTCGTTATGAAATTACCAATGGAGCTCCGCTTCGAATTGCTGGAGAGAAATTTACCCTCGAAACCTCCTGGGATGATGCTTTGCCATTGAACATTAACAAATATGATGTTCAGGGAGGAATTTTTACACCATTAAATCTTGAACTATATGAGCCCGATACACCTGAAAAAAGGGAGGTGATGATCAATGTTCTCGCAGAGAGCAATTACATTGTTATTCCTTCAAATCGGGCATATGACGCAATGCCCAGGCTGCCGCTACGTTACCCGCTGACATTAAAATATTATCAGGAATTATTTGACTGTGAATGCAGCGGGGATGCCTTGGAAAACCGGGCTTATAGGCTCGAAGCTCCTTTTAAAAGCCCCCTTGGTTTTGATTTGGTGGCTACGTTTGAAAGCCCGCCTTCATTGGGTTTCCTGGTTTTTCCAGACCAGGCCGCAGACGAATCTTTTACGGTTTACGATCATCCCAAAGTTATGATATTCAAAAAATCGCAGGATTTTTCCATTGAACATGTTAAGGCGCTTCTAAACGAAGTGGATTTGGAAAAGGTGGTTTTCCAAATCCCATCGGGATACACCAAGGCTCCTACTGCGATGCAACTTCCTGCAGACCGCCTGCTGGCTCAAAGAAATAGCGGCGACTGGTCTTCCGTATTCGACAGAAATTCGTTGCTTAATGTCAATCAGGTGATCGGTGGAGTTACCTGGTATTTGTTACTTTTTATTTTAGGTTTGACCGTCTTCCCATTTGTTTACAACATTTTTTCCTGGCTTCCAGACCGGGGTTATCCTTTGATGCGAATGACCGGAATAATTATCGCAACCTGGATGGCCTGGATCCTGGGCAGTTTAAAAATACTGCCTTTTTCACAACCAACTCTTTGGTTATGTATTGGTTTGCTCCTGATTCTTAACGCCGGGCTGGCATACCGTCAACGTGCATTCTTATCCGAATATTTTTCATCGCAATGGAAACATATTCTGGGTATCGAAGTTATTTTCCTCATAATTTTTCTTTTCAGCCTTTTCATTCGCCTTGGAAATCCAGATTTGTGGCATCCTTGGTTGGGCGGCGAAAAGCCAATGGATTTTACATTTTTCAACGCAGTTCTCAGGACGGTTTACTTTCCGCCCGAACATCCATGGTTTTCAGGCCACTATATCAATTACTACTATTATGGCTTTGTCTTCGCGGCGATCCCAACTAAATTGCTTGGACTTCTTCCTTCCATCGCCTTTAACCTGATTCTGCCGAGTTGGTTTGCAATGACAGGAATTGGTGTATTCTCAATCGGGTTTAATTTGGTGGCAGGTTTGGGCAGGAGTCCAGACACGGTAAAATTAAATCAGCCCGAGGAAAGCCCCTTTCTTGAAAGGAATTCATTGTGGGCCAGATTATTCAATAGACAGCACTTTATTAAAAACTCGCCATATATCGCGGGCGCCTTTGCCTTGATCGCGGTTTTATTATTAGGAAATTTGTATGAAGTCCCTCTTTTATGGAGGTATCTGCCGGAAGCATCTAGTATTGGACCGAATACAACTTTTCCACTTGAACATATACAATCATTTTTCGATGGCGCTGCCCAGGTTTTGAAAGGACAAGCAACCCTGCCGGGAAATAACGGTCGTTGGTATTTTGAGGCATCACGTCCAATCCTGAATCAAGGTCTGGATACTCCCATTGCAGAATTCCCATACTTCACATTTTTATATGCAGATCTGCATCCGCATCTATTGGTAATGCCGGTTTATGCGCTGGTGTTCGGGTGGTTGCTAAATTTACTTTTGTGGCCAATTTCTCGCATAAGATGGATCAGTCGAATTCCAGGACTGATGGCGGCCGGGCTGATTTTTGGTAGTTTTCGCGCATCTCACACCTGGGATTTTCCGACATTTATCGGGCTGGGAATGCTGGTAATTTTTTGGAATGTTTGGCGTTCAAATTCAGATTCAGTCAAACAAACATTTCAAAATATTTTTATATATGAGTTGGCGTTTGCAGGAATTGCAGTCGTCTTATACTGGCCTTTTACACAATGGTTCAAAACAGAATATTCATCCCTTCAACTTTGGGAGGGTCTCAGGACGCCATTGATTGATTATTTCTTTGTATGGGGGCTGTCTATTTTTATGATGATCAGCCTTCTGATTCGAGATTTGTATCCCAATCTTAAAGTTTCACGCCAGAATTGGGTTATTTCTTCACAACAGGGATTCTCCAGCATTTTCACTTGGTTTTACATTAAATGGTATTTGGCAATCCTATTGGTTCTATATATCCTTGCCAATCTTTGGCTATCCGATTTTCAGGTGTTGGCTTTTGGAATACCACTTCTTATTGGAATGGCATATCTCATTATTTTCAGGCGTGAGTTGTCACCACTACAACAAGTTACCTATATCTTATTCGGTCTTGGGCTTTCCATTACTTTGTTCGTTGAAGTTTTTGTCTTGAAAGGCGATGGCGGCCGCTCGAATACGCTATTCCGTTTTTATAATCAGGCTTGGTTTATTATTGGTTTGGCAACCAGCATTGCTTTGGTCGAACTGCTAGCTGGGCTGCAACACTGGTCCCATTCGACCAAATATAGTTGGGGAATTATATTGGCTGTGCTGGTCTTATTTGCTGCGAGTTATCCATTAATTGCCACGAATGCGAAAATGACCGACCGCTGGCCTGACATTCAAAATCCACCTCACACCCTGGATGGAGCCATTTTTATGGTAGGGGATGCCATTGTTCCGAATCCTGCAATATATACTGACGACAATCGACCATTAAACCTTAGCCGTGATTACGAAGCGATTCTGTACATGCAGGATCATATTAACGGTTCGCCTGTGATTGTGGAAGGACACACCGAAGAATACCGTTGGGGTTCACGATTTTCTATTTATACAGGCTTGCCCTCTGTGGTGGGTTGGAGCTGGCATGTTCGGCAGCATAACTCCCTGTTGGATGGCGCCGTTATTGAAAAGCTTATTAATGAGGTTAATGATTTTTACAACACTACGGATACCAGGGCCGCTAAACAATTTTTAGACGAACACCTTGTTCAATACATTATTGTAGGCGACCTTGAACGTGCTTATTACGACGCCAATGGTCTTAATAAATTTCAGGATATGGTTAACCAAGGGGCAATAAGAATAGTGTTTGGAGATAATGGAGTCAACACCACTACGATATTTGAAGTTGTTGAAGTTAAATAATGGCATTAATGGATAATCCCAATATGGTGTGGAAAATATAGGTTGAGGATGATGTCATGAAACTATTAATCATGGGTGTCTCAGGCATGCTGGGTCAAATGCTATTCAAGATAGCAGGCCAGAATTCCAACCTGGATGTTTATGGCACGGTTCGTCGTCGGGATAAACGTGTGCTGGATTTTTTGAAAACAACCGAGACGCAGATATTTGAATGTGATTTGGAAGCGGCAGTTGATCCGTTACTTTATTGCTCGCCAGATGTTGTTATTAATTGCGCGGGTATCATCAAGCAACAGGGCCTGGCTCAATCCGCTCTAAGTTATATTCGGGTGAATACGCTTGCTCCTTATATTCTTGCTGATTTATGTGAACGCCGGGGAGCCCGGCTTATTCAGCTCAGTACAGATTGTGTCTTTTCTGGACGACTCGGTAACTATACTGAAGCGGATATTCCTGATCCAGTTGATATCTATGATCGATCCAAGTTATTGGGGGAAGTGACTGGTGCTCCCCATTTGACAGTTCGTACCTCTTTCATAGGCTTTGATCGATTTCATAATCAGGGACTTTCGCTATTAGACTGGTTCATGCGGCAATCCGGAGAAATAAAAGGTTTCACCCGCGCGATCTGGTCCGGGCTGACTTCTTTGGAATTGGCACGCAACTTGGTGCTATTTGCCCATCGGCCGGAAGTGACCGGGCTTTTGCACTTATGTGGCGAAAAAATCAGCAAATATGAGTTACTAGTATTGGCAAGAGAAATATTCGATAAAAAAGATATTGTGATCCGACCAGATAAGGATCATATTTGCGATAGATCATTGATTAGTTCCCGCTTGTCTGATCTGGGAATCATTTTGCCAAGCCTTCGCCAAATGCTGATTGACTTGCGCGATTTGTAATGAGGATTAATTGATGAAAATTTGTCTGATTATGCCAGCCTATAATGCGGGAAAAGTAATAGCTAGTGTTATTGAACGTATCCCAATCGAGGGGATTGATGAGATTATTGTTTTAGATGATGGCAGCCGTGACAATACGTTTGAAGTTCTATCAGCGATACCAAATGTGACCGTGTTAAGGCACGCGGAAAATCGTGGTTATGGCGGCGCGCAGGTTACTCTTCATGATGCTGCGATTCAAGGCGGGGCCGATGTAGTTGTGCTAATGCATTCTGACGGCGGGCATTTTCCTGAAGAATTACCTCAAATGTTGGAGCCGATTCTTGCGGGTCAGGCCCAGGTGGTTTTAGGTGCAAGAATTCATGGCGTGATAGATAATGCCCAGCCTCTGTTTGGTTCTTCTTTTTTAGGCGCGTTGTTTAACGGTCCAATGCCGGCATCCCGCCTGCTGGGGCACTTGTTTTTGACCGGGATTCAAAATTTTATATTTGGAACGCATTACGATGCCTGGCATAGCGGTTACCGCGCGATGACCAGAGAGGCGATGTTGCAAGTCCATTACCATGACTTTGGTACAGGCTATTTATTCGATACCGAGTTTTTGCTTGCAGCTCATATGGCAGGATTAAAAATCAAGGAAGTGGCAGTGAGCAGTTTCTATGATTCTAGATCCGGATCAACTGTCGAACCATTCTCTTATGGATTGAAAGTCTTGCAATATGTTCTCGTGCGTCGCTGGGAAATACTTTTTCAACCAAAGCAAGTGAAAAATGGCAGTTAAAAAATGGTAAAGAAGGTATGTTTCCGCCGACACTGGAGCTTGATTAAAAATTTATTAAATTTGTAAACTTGTGGGTTTTTGATACGATGTTTTTTTGATTTGAGAATCTGGGGTTATAAGCTTTTGAGGATATAGGCTTTGGCGGGTTGAAAACCTGCTTTACAAATACTTATGCTAGAGGATTAATACGCATGGTTGTATTTATGGGTAGGGTAGTAATACATTAGAGGGAATAATTTGTTTTTCACCGCCGGGCGCTGTCCAAAAGAGGTGAAGACGTGAGCCTCCCAGATAGTCAAGGAAACGAATTTGTATTGGATGATTGCCAGCAGTTAAGTCAATCTTTCCTTCGATATTCTCACTTGGTTCAGTGGCGTTCACCACTAATTGATGGTCGATAAATACCTGAGCCTGGCCATTAAGGCGCAGCCCAAACGTCCAATCTCCATTAATAGGAATTTCAATTTGCCCTGACCAATCGACCGTGTATGGTCGACTCAACGGGGTGATATGGAAATACGCGTTAAGAAATGGATCAATACGGGTAAAAGTGGGTGGCGCCGACCAGCTGTCGTTTCGGTAATAGTTTCCCAGCAAGCCATGCACCGTCACCAGATCCGGTAGATAGAGCGAGCTGGCTGGGATTGGGCCAGGGTCACTAACCAGATTCCCATTTGTATTGGGAGTTCGCCATTGTAAGTCAAAAAGACCTTCTCCGCTGTGTGCTTCAATTTTTAAAACATGATCACCCTGGGCTAGTCGTTGAGTGATATGCTGTTCGCCGGATCCGTTGAGAACTTGCTGCTCATCAAGCCATAAACTAGCTCTGTCCGGCGAGTGTAAAATTAGTTCGTAGTCGCCAAATTGCGGCGCATATAGGGTTGTTTCCAACTGTGCAATAAAAGGCGCCGCAATTGGCGGCTGGCTTGCCCAATCTGCCTGGAATAATTTTTTATTTTGAATAAGAACAGGTCCACCCTGCAGGTTGTCTCCGGACCAATAACGGACAGTGACACCCTGTAAATGTTGAATATCCTGAGTTGAAATATACACACTATAAAGCGCTGGATTGCCGCCCGGTGTTTTGTCGACCTGATAATTCGCATTTGGATATAGTTGTCTGGCTTCGTCTATGATCCAGGTGTTTTCGCGGTCCACAAAAAGAGCCACTGGCTTATCTCCAGGCTCGCGTAAAGGAAGACCTATGGGTGGGATGATTCCCCGACTATCGGTGATTTGTGGAGCCAGGTAGCGAACGACTTCATAATTGTTGAGATACACTGAAGCATATATCGTTGTTCGGGCAGGGTCGGCGGCTACCATACGCTGGGCTGTGAGAGTTTCGGTTCCGTTGAATTCGTCCCAGGTGCGGTCATTGTTGACTTGCTTAATAAAATAAGTGCTGGCGTTGTAATAGATGATAAAACCGCCGAAACCAAGCAGGGTTAATAAAACAAGCCGCCGTGTATCTGGGGATAGGCGGGCTTGATCCAGGCTGCGCCAAAGTGTTTCAACACTTATTGCGGCAAAAAACAACGCGGCAGAAATTGAACCCAGCGCCCGATTGGATTGTGGGGCTTCGAAGTCGAGAGAGAGAATACCGCCAAGTAAATTAAAAACAAACAGCGAAAGAAACAAGGCATAGGTGGGCTGACGAATACGAGAACAGACGAGCGCAAACCCAAGGACAAATAATATGCCCATTACTGGGTCGAGCATAGGCTCGCCGGAGAGATTATGGCGGCCATTCGGATCACCTCGGTAGTTGAACATCAACAAATGCTTAAGTGTGTTCGAGTATAACGCTGTAGCAAGGTCACTTTCTTCGCGATTAGAAAATATAGAGACCTTGCTGGTACGACTCCAGAAAGCATCAGAATGAGTCAGTGCATATTGAGCAACCGGAGCAACGGCAAACCAGGCAGCCAGTGCCAGGGCCGTCAACCCAATCATTAATGCCGGCCATGAGGGCGATGAGGGTAGACTTGGCTTGGTTGAGCGGCGCAAGCTGTCTATTATCCAGAGAGCAATATAGATCAACACAACCGGAACAAACAGGCGAATGCCAACATAAAAATTGAGACTATACCCGAACGCCAGGCCAGCCCACAAAAAGTCATGAATCTGGAAGGTGCGTCTTGCGCGCAATAATAACCAGATCGTAAGCATTTCAAAAAAAGGTAATGTGATTGTGTAAACGCCAAATCGGCTGAAGGTGATATGCCAGCGAGAAATGGCAAAGAAGAATGCCAGACACAACCCAAAACGATTGCCTAGACTTTCACGGCCAACAAAGAAAGCCACTACTACAGTTGCTAGACCAAAAAGGGCGGTAATCAGGCGGATGGAAAATGCAGTTTCTCCAAAAAACTTAACTGCGAGCGCAACCAGTCCATAAAAATGGAGGGGATGGTCGTACATGACAACATATATTGGGCGATAACCAGGGTCAGAGAGGATATAGCGGGCAATCGTGCCGATGTAGGCTTCATCATTCCACATGCCAAAAGGGATACTCTCAAGTTGGAAGAGACGCATAAAGCCAGCGATAGCCAAAATCAGAACGCTGATTAACAGGATCTGCGGCGAGAGGGGTTGAAGCTGTGGGCCAGTTTTTTTGTATGGGATGAGGATGTATGCGGATGCCATTAACAAGACAGTGCTGATCAGGTATGGCGCCCAGCCATATACTTCGGTTGCTTCTTGTGAGAATGCGATCAGAGCAAGCAGACAAGAGATGCCGGAGAGAATGAGTAAACCGTATCCGGCCAGGCGCAAAACGCGGTTGGACCGTAATTCAATCATATGTATAAAACGCATGGCAAAAGGTTTCATATCTATTTAACCTTCAAGAGTGACAACATATACCAATCCTTTGCGGGCATCGGTGATATATAAATGGCCGCCATCGGGTGAAAGAGCCATGTTATGCCCGTTAGGTTCAGGTAAAGTTGGAATTGACCATTGCCTGACGATCTCACCCTTCTGGTTTAAATGATAAATAGTTTGTTGACTGGCATCCATGATCAGAATTTGTCCGTCTGCGGTGAGTAGGATACTATCGGGTTGGGTAAAGCCCGACCATATTGCAATTTGAGCAGGTAGCGGGGATGAATGATCCTTATCTGATGTAGTTGTTGCCTTCGCAAGAGCTCCAGTTAAAGGCATGGTTTGAGGCTTGATGGTGAGTGAGGGATTCGGTTTACGTCTTTTCGTTAAGAATTGGTTCCACCATGCTTTCAAATTGGCTGGTATGGATTTCTTTGGATTAGGGCTGGTCGACCCGGGTTGCAGACCATCCACCATTAATTCGGCATTTTGCATGACAGGTACAAACTGATTGAGAGCGCGGAGAAACAGAATCACAGCCATCCCGAAGCCCAACGCGCCAAATCCAGTTTGATTGATTCTCAAAGCATATTGAGCGATGCCGGCGATACCTAGAGCAATCCAACTGAACAACATCGAATGTGTTATCCAAATCGAATCCGCCTGAGCTGAGTTAGCGGATAATTTTAATGGGCTGGGAAGTTGGCGTTTACGCCATGCCTGATACCCGATGCTCATGCCAGTCACCGCAATTAAAGTACCGATCGTCCAGCGGGTTACATCAGACACATTAGATTCCCCGGCTATCAATGAATTTAATTATAAAAGTGATTTGAGCAGGCAGGTCGAATCCGCTCACCTGAATCTGTCGTAAAGTTATAATCGAGATATTCATAAAATTTTGCCTTATCAATCATTGCCGTCGGCGCGATTCTGCGTGAAATTAAATAGCGTTTCTTTTCTTTTATTTCGTTTATTATACTAGTTTTGAAGGGACGAGACCTGCTCACCAATTCTCAATATGAGTTTGTATTGATCCGCAGAATTACCCATTCGCACACCATGCCGCGGATTAGGCCGATGAGAGAGAAAAATTGCCGAAAAATCTGGCTACTTTGTAGTTTTCATTTTGAGAATTGCTGATGCTTCCTACAACTCCGGAAATAAATTCAGCCGACGCTGGAGATGGGGTTCACTTAAGTTCTCAGATATAAAATCAGCTTTGATTTTTGGTTTAACCTCCCAACCCTTACAGTTGCTGGCTTATAATCAACGTGTCATGTCAAACTTAAAACTTATTCTCGTCACGGGCGCAAGTGGTTAGGCTGGCGTTATTTACCCTTTCATCGAACAACTATTCGCAGGTTAACAACGAATCTAGCAGAGCCATCTGAGAACCTATGAAACGAATCACTCCTACCCTTTTTGTTGTTGGAATTGTTATTATTGTCATGCTTGTAGTGGCGTTGTTTATACCCAACTCGCTTCCCGTTGGCTCAGATTTCAGCGCGATCTATTTTACAGATCTGGCTCTGGTGAATGATATTCCTATTTATGATATTCCTAAAATGGAGATGCTTGCCCTTCAAACATCAGGCAATCCGCGCGAGAATTTTTTCATGCCGCGTTTTCCATATCCACCCTGGTATGCATTAAGCACATTTTATCTGGGACTGCTCCCGATTCACGCCGCAGGGACTCTCTGGTTTGAACTAAATCTTGTCATGTTGTTTCTTTCCATTGGGTTCCTGACAGACGGGTGGCCGCGGCGTTTGAGATTAATTGCGTTCCCGCTGGGTTTATTTTTTCTGCCCGTGCTAGGGGTTTTGGCGGTTGGACAATTTGACCTGCCTGTTCTGCTTGGAACCTCATTATTGATATATTCATTGCGAAAGGAAAATAGCGTGCTGTCAACAATCGGCGCGGTTTTATTAACTTTCAAGCCGCATATCGGAGGGCTGATTCTGCTGTCGGTGCTGGTTTATTTGATCGGAAACCGCGACAGCTTCAGGCGGCGTGCGCTTCGATACATTTATCTTGCGGGAATATTTCTTTTTATCGTGGGGTTTGCCGCAGATCCCGCATGGCCTGTCAGCTATCCATCCATGTTATTGAATTATCAGGGGGAAGGAAATGTTTTTTCGTGTTCGGAATGTGCGAGTGTGCCCGTGTATTTATCGAGGGGATTCCTGGATGGGTCGCTCTCGCAGGCCCTGGGGATCGCAGTTGTTTTATTCGTCGTTCTTGTCGGAATATTTTTTGCGAAGCGGAAGATATTATTGAGGCAGCCTGAGTTGTGGCTGACATCGGCATTATTACTCACACTGCTTGTCAGCCCATACCTTTATAACTATGATTTTATTCTTTTGCTTGTTCCATTTGCTATTCTTACAGCGCGAGGCGGAATGGGTCAAAAGGTCATTGGTATCATTTGCTATCTCACTCCCACGTTCGCGATCGCAATATATGGACGAGCTGGAAACATTTCGTTAATCATCGTGACAGTTCTGATGGCGTTCCTTCTTTTTCGTCAATCGAGCGCAAAGGTTGACGTTTCAGCGCTCTCGTCATACAATAAAAATCAATAACGGTCAGCAAGCGGCGAAGTTGGTGACACCTGCACTGCACAGAACGATGTGAGGTGCAAGTGAATTCCAACACTGTCGCGCAACTGTGATGTTAGTTGAATAGTTATATAGTTACGTAGTTTGGTAGTTCAACTATCAAACTATCAAACTACGTAACTACTAAACTACCAAAGTCAGGTCGCCCGCTCTGGTCGGTTCGCCACACTCTCGCAGAAAGGAGGTGGATGACGGCTTGCACGGATTGCCTCTCCTCCTCCCCAGTCAACGACTGGGGATTTTGATTCTCGTAACAAAAGGCCGCTTAGGTCTTAACTCACATTATGGAGATATAAAATGATTCGTAAAATTTTCTTTTTGACATTACTACTCGCGCTTTTTTCAGCAGGATGTGCCCCCGCCGCCACCCCGAGCGGGATGCCTGCTCCTGTTTCCCCTACGGGGACGATGTCGACGGAGTCCCTTGCGTCAACGGCGATCAAACTCACAGATGGGCTGGGCAGGCCCGTCGTCTTGAATCAAGCGGCGCAGCGGATTGTCTCCCTGGCGCCATCCAATACCGAAATCCTTTTTGCTGTCGGCGCCGCTGACCGTATTGTCGGCCGCGATGAATTTTCAGATTACCCCGTTGAAGCCGCAACCATTGAAAGCGTCGGCGGCTCGATGGGTGAATATAGTGTCGAAGCCATCGTCGCTTTGAAACCCGATCTCGTACTCGCGGCGGAGATCAACGCGCCTGAACTTGTTAAGCAGCTTGAAGACCTGGGATTGACCGTTTATTATTTGAAGAATCCCGCAACGCTCGAAGAAATGTATGTCAATCTTGAGATCGTTGCGCAGTTAACTGGAGAGGATCCCACCAAGCTGACCGATTCACTTAAAGCGCGTGTTGCCGCAGTGGACGAGAAGATCATGCCGCTCAGCGCGCGTCCTTCGGTATTTTATGAAATTGATGCAACCGACCCCGCCAAGCCATATACTTATGGACCCGGCACATTTGGCGATTTGCTGATCACGCGCGCAGGCGGGTTTAACATCGGCAGTGAATTAACAGATGCATATCCGCAGATCAGCCTCGAGCAAATTGTCGTCTCGAATCCAACCATTATTTTATTGGGTGATTCAATGTGGGGTGTGACTACTGAATCTGTTGTCGCCCGCTCAGGCTGGGGGACGATTGAAGCCGTCATACAAAACCATATTTTCCCGATTGACGATAACCTGATCAGCCGCCCTGGTCCGCGTTTGGTGGATGGTTTGGAACAATTGGCGAAATTACTACATCCTGGTGTGTTTGAGTAAATCGGTGAACAGGTAAACAAGTATACAGGTAAGCAAGTATACAGGTAAGCAGGATTAACCTAACTTGTTTACTTGTGTACGTGTCTACATTTGTACTTTAATGTGAAATCAAAACCGTTTCTTTCCTCTCTCGTCTTTCTTCTGATCGCCTTCATCTTCAGCCTTGCGATCGGTTCTGTATTTATTTCCCCGGCAGAGTTATGGAAGATATTAAGGGACGTGGGCGATGTGACTTTTACATTTATCGTCTGGCAGATTCGATTACCGCGAACCGTTCTTGTCGCTTTGACGGGCGCGGCCTTAAGCGGAAGCGGAGCAGCCTATCAAGGCTTATTTCGCAATCCGCTGGCTGATCCATTTTTAATCGGCGTTGCATCCGGCGCGGGCCTCGGCGCTGTAATCGCCATGTCTATCAAATGGCCTTATTCATTTTGGGGGTTGTTGGCAATTCCAATGGCGGCCTTCATCATGGCTTTGTTAACGGTCTTCATTGTGTATATGATCGCAAGAGTTGGGCAAACCATTCCAACTACAAACCTGATTCTTGCGGGTGTTGCATTTTCATCATTCGCAACCTCATTGACATCATTTCTCATGCTTCGTTCCACAAGTGAAGTGCGCCGCGCCTTGGGCTGGCTTCTTGGCGGCGCAAGTCAGTCAGGCTGGACGGCCATCCTTGCAATTCTTCCCTATCTTGTGATTGGTCTTGGGATTCTTTTGATCAGCGGACACGCCCTCAACCTTCTACAATTCGGCGATGACCAGGCCCAGCAGCTGGGTTTGAACGTCACCCGTATCAAAACCATTTTACTGATCGCGGCTTCACTCGCAACCGCCGCGGCTGTCGCATTCTCCGGCATCATCGGCTTTATCGGACTCATTGTTCCGCATCTCATGCGCAT
>JANODZ010000199.1:0-5748 GCA_031412935.1 Anaerolineales bacterium | reverse complement strand
CAGTTTTGGCTGTTTGCCACACCCGTGGCATATTCCGCCTCTGTCATCTCTGAAAAATGGCAGGTCTTATATTTCCTAAACCCGATGGCGGGCGTGGTCAACGGCTTCCGCTGGTCATTGCTCGGCGTTGGCAACGGACCTGATATCACACTCTGGATTTCAACTGGTATTTCAATTTTGATTTTCATTTCAGGTCTTTTCTATTTTAGAAGCATGGAAAAGACTTTTGCGGACACCATATAAGTCAAAGGTCAAAGGTCGAAAAGTCTCTTGACCTTCGACCTTTGACCTTCGACCACAATAACTTATGACAACAGCAATCAGTGTAAAAAACATCGGCAAACAATATAAGATCGGCGCGGCAGAGTCAAAATTCCGCTACAACATGCTCCGCGATGTGATCGTGGATACGCTCTCTGCGCCCATTCGTCTGGCGAAGGCTATGATCGGAAAGTCTGACCGCAGATTGAATCAAAATTATGTCTGGGCGTTGAAGGATGTTTCCTTCGATTTGGAAGAAGGCAGAGTCCTCGGCATTGTGGGGCGCAACGGTGCAGGCAAAAGCACCCTGCTCAAGATCCTCTCCCGTGTTACAGAGCCAACTGTCGGCACAGTCTCTGTGCGTGGACGTGTCGGCTCGCTCCTCGAAGTGGGCACAGGTTTTCATCCTGAACTCACAGGGCGCGAAAACATTTATATGAACGGCGCCATCCTCGGTATGCGGCGTGCCGAGATCGATTCGAAATTTGACGAGATCGTTGATTTCTCTGAAGTCACACAATATATTGACACACCCGTCAAACGTTATTCTTCTGGCATGTATTTGCGTTTGGCTTTCGCAGTAGCCGCACATCTCGAGCCTGAAATTCTCATTGTGGATGAAGTGCTCGCGGTGGGCGATGCAGAATTTCAGCGCAAATGTCTCGGCAAAATGGGTGATGTGGCACAGCAAGGCCGTACGGTTTTGTTTGTCAGCCATAACATGTCTGCAATTTTGCGATTGACCCAGGAAGCGATTGTTTTGAACAAAGGTCAATTGCTTATGCGCGCACCGACACAGGAAGCCGTTGACTTTTATCTTTCATCGGGTCAGGCGCAGGCAGGCGAACGCATTTGGGATGTGGAGGATGTTCCAGCTGCGAGCGCTCCGTTTAGGCCGATCAGCTTGAAGGTTAAAAATATAAGCGGGAAAGTTATTGATACCGTCCGCTCGACTGAGCCAATCCACATTGAATTTGAATATCAACTTGACGCGCCGATCACAGGTCTGCGAATCGGGTTTTACCTCAGCACCATGCGCGGCGAATATGTGCTCACCTCATTTGATACCGATGCGCCGCAACTTTTCGAAAAATTTGATTCGCGCAAGCCGGGTCGTTATGTCAGCCGGGCTGAAATTCCCGCCGACATTTTCAACGAAGGCCGTTACAGTCTTGGCGTCAATGCGAGTTCGTTCGGTGTACGCCGATATTTTATGGATGAAAACGCGCTTGCATTTAATGTGGATATTTCCGGCGCGCCTGGCACGCAGTGGCCCGAGCCGCGCGTTGGTCCAGTTCGCCCGCGTCTTGAATGGAAGATTGAGAAGATAGGTTAAAGATTACAAGTTGAAGGTTGCAAGTTAAGAATGCTGACCTTCAACTTTCAACTTTCAACCTATAACTATCTTATGGCAAAAACAAACAACTTTCGAGAATTTTTGGGCGATCTGCCCTTCACCGCTGAAATTGACTGGGCGCTTCGGCACGCTTTGCGGAATCGTCCGCGCAAGGATCACTTCAACCTCGATCGTTTGCAAAAATCCTTGCCCGCAGCGGTTGCAGTCGTTGAGCCGATTGCAAAAAATGCAAAGCGCGGCAGGAATGTTTTATTCTTCGCCACGCTTCATTATTGGATCGAACAATCTGCATATCTTGGTTTGACTCTCGCGGGCCTCGGGCATAAAGTCACATTATTGACATTGCCCTATTCCGAGTGGCACAAGCAAAAGGATAATTTTACACAGCGACAGAGGATTCTTCACACGAAGGATGCGCTTGCTTCTTTATCGCCATTAATCAAGCATGTTTCCCTGCTCAACCTTCAACCTTTAACCTTCAACCTTCCAACTGCTCTTCAATCTGACATAAAAGAGATCTCCCTCTGGGACGTGCAATATACCCTGATGCGCGAAGAAGTGGATATGAATGATGCCGGTAACCGCGCGTTGTATGACCTGCGAATTCAACGAAACACATTCGCCGCCAAAGCCGCGTTTGAATATTTACAGTCCAACAAACCGGATGTCGTATTAATTCCAAATGGATTAATTCTCGAAATGGGAATTGTCTTCCGCGTGGCGCGTTATTTGAATATTGACGCAGTCACCTATGAATTCAATGACCAGCGTGAACAGATTTGGCTGGCGCAAAATTCATCTATCATGCAGCAGGATACAGATTACATTGTGAACGCGCGCTGTCATCTCCCAATAACCGATGAAATGTTTGAGCGCGTAGCAGGCCTGGAAAATGCCCGGCGCGGCGCGCGCGTCTGGGGTAAATCAAAAAGATTGTGGCAATATGTCTCCTCACAAGGCGCACAGGAGACTCGCAAATTGCTCAGGCTGGATGACCGGCCCGTGGTGATGCTCGCTGCAAATGTCTTGGGTGACAGCCTGACGCTCGGACGTGATATCTTCGCCGCCTCAATGACTGAATGGATCACGAAGACCGTCCAATATTTTGCGAAACGTAATGATGTGCAAATGGTGATTCGTGTTCACCCCGGCGAAAAACTTGTGCCGCAAGCCAAATCCATGGGGACGGTTGTCCGCGAGGCGCTGCCTGAAATCCCCAGCCATATTCATATCATTGGCGCGCTCGATAATATTAATACTTACGATTTGATCGAAATTGCCGATGTCGGTCTGGCATATACTACGACCGTTGGGCTTGAAACCGCCATGAACGGCCGCCCCGTTATTTCCTGCGGCGAAACGCATTATCGCGGACGCGGCTTCACCCGCGATCCAAACACCTGGGATGAATATTACGCCGTCCTCGAACAAGTATTAGCGGATATTCCTGCTCATCAATTGAACGAAAAACAAACTGAATTTGCGTGGAATTATGCCTACCGATTCTTCTTTGAATATCCGCGCCCGTTCCCCTGGCGCTTGATGAATTTCTGGGACGACCTCGAAACCTGGACTTTGGAAAAAGTCTTGAGCAAAGAAGGTTTGGCTCAATTTAAAGATACGTTTGATTTTTTGGTTGGAAAACCATTTGCGTGGAAAAATTAACCACAAAGGAAACCCCTTTGTGTTCCTTTGTGACCCTTCGTGGTAAAAAGAAAAAATTATATGACAAACGAAACCAAACAAAAAGTACGCGAATTCTATGACGAGATCGGCTGGCAGCAGGAAGGTGACGGGAACTATCAAAACGCCCGTTACGAAGACCTGCGCCCTGTTTCCCGTGAATACATCCACAAAACCCGCCTGCGTGTGATGAATGGACTTATTCCCACGGGAAAATTTCTTTTGGATGCGGGTTCCGGTCCCGTGCAATATGAGGAATATAAAGTCTACTCACAGGGATACCAGAAGCGTGTTTGCCTGGATATTTCCATTCATGCGTTACGCGAAGCGCGTGAGAGAATTGGCAGCCATGGACTGTTCGTCGCAGCGGACCTCGCCAATCTACCGTTCAAAGAAGAATCTTTTGATGGCGTGGTTTCCATGCACGCGATCCATCACCTCGCGCTGACCGAACATCCGCGTGCCTATGGTGAAATTCACCGCGTTCTTGCCAAGGGGCGGACTGCGGCTATTGTCAACGGGTGGCATGAGCCTTTCCTCATTCGTTTGGCAGAACCGTTGATCGGACTTATGCGGAAATTATCAGGTCGTGCCGGGAAAAAGAAGAAAGCATGGCTGAATGAAGAAGATGCCACTGGGACGTTTGTCCAAAAAATGAATCCAGATTGGCTTAAGCGTGAGATCGGCTCAAAGATGACCATCGAAATCAAACCCTGGCGCAGTGTCAGCACACGCGTCTTGCGCTGGTTTGTCCGCCCGTTTGGCGGCAGGTTATTCTTGAAGTTTGTTTTCTGGCTTGAAGGTATATTCCCTACGTTCTTTGCGGAGAACGGACAGTATCCCTTGATCGTAATCAGGAAATAAAATATGTTTCTAAAGAAAAAACCATTTCCTGAAATTATCTTTTTGGTTGTCATTTCTGCCATTGTTTACCTTCCAAACATTGGCAGGTTAACTTATTTTAAAGATGATTGGTATTATATCTATGATGCCATGATCGCGGGCGCAAAAGTCTTTCACCCGATGTTTAGCATTGATCGTCCTGCACGCGGCTATTTTTTTGAAATCTATTATTCCCTGTTTGGTCCCCACCCTTTTCCATATCATATTGGCGCATACCTCTGGCGGGTAAGCGCCATGATCGGCGCTCTCTGGCTCTTCAATTTGCTTTGGCCTAAAGAAAGAAAATTTGCATTCTTCACAGCCTTACTTTTTGGGCTTTACCCCGGCTATTTCTGGTGGATCAGCGCGATTGAATATCAACCGATGATCGCCAGCCTCGCCCTGCAGGTGTTTTCGATTGTATTCACATTGAAGATGATTCAATCAACGAAATGGGTTTCCAAAATCATTTGTCTAATTGGCGCAATAGTTACTGGCTGGATTTATATTGCTTTGGTAGATTACGCCATTGGCATGGAAATATTCCGTTTTCTCTGCGTGTATGTGCTGGTTGCCCGCGACGAGAAATTTTCAACAATATCTAGAAAAATTTTTGCAACTATTAAAGTATGGGCATGGAATTTACTAATTCCTTTCGGCTTCTTTTTTTGGAGAATCTTCTTTTTTAATAACGAACGAAAAGCAACAGACATAGGTTTGCAGATCGGCGTATTGTTCCATTCCCCGATTCAAACGTTGACGAATTGGTGTTTGAACTTATTTAGCAGTGTCTTGAATTTGGGAATACTCGCCTGGGTGGATCAATTTCCACGCTACTTTTTTGGGGTGCGATTAAGAGATACAGCTTCTGCCTTGTTGATAGCCGGTTCAGTTATTTTGTTGGTGATTCTGTTCGAAAAGCTATTTGAGGATGAAAATAATGCAGGTTTTGAGTCAACAAGGATAAGTCAGAAAGAAGCGCTTATGATCGGTGTGCCGAGTATGCTGGTGGGAATCCTGCCGGTCATCATGGCAAATCGTTATATTAATCTAGATGTTTATTCTCATTATGGATTGCCTGCATCATTGGCTGCGGCATTATCTTTGATGAGTTTTATTTATTCGATAATATCCCGCCGTGTGAAAATTGCAGTTTTGTACGCATTGATTTTTTTCGCCGTACTGGCTGATTTTGGGATCTCGAATAGCGCATTGAATGAAGAAAATGCAATTGAGAAGTTCTGGTGGCAGGTGAGCTGGCGTGTTCCAGCGCTTCGTTCTGGGACCACTCTGGTCATTCATTACCCATCGGGAAACATTGGCGATGATGGCAATGGTGTGACAGAAGCCCCGAATATGATTTATTTTCCACAACCTTTTTCTCAAACCCCAGTTCGTTATAATGTTTTTGCGGTAACACTCAATGATATAAATTTGCAGGATGTACTCGCAGGAAAACGCAGTGGAGAGGTTTCCTATCGCAGTCACACATCCAGTTTCGATTTTGGGAATATCCTCGTGCTGAGCCAACCTACAGTTTCATCGTGTGTTCACGTGATTGATGG
>JANODZ010000198.1:0-4790 GCA_031412935.1 Anaerolineales bacterium | reverse complement strand
CCTCGAACGCTACAACTTTTCCAATCGCTTCGCTGTAACAATTACTGTCCTTTTTATGATGATTAACACACCTTTACACAGAACCCTGGGCTATGTCCAAGTGAACCTGTTGGTCATGGCATTGGTAATGTACAGCCTGCTAACTTTTCCTAAAAATACTTTTCTCTCTGCATTGGCTCTGGCGCTTGCAGTTCACCTGAAAACATCACCCGCCGCGCTGGTGCTTGCATTCCTGCTTGAACGCAATTGGCGCTGGCTTGCATGGTTCGTCTTAACTTTTATCGTCATCGCCTTGATTCCAGTGGCGCTTGAAGGTGTAACGCCATACCTCGATTACATCACCAACATTGGCTTACTCACGCACATCACCGACACAAACTTCCACGATACTTCCTTTGATTCGTTCTTTCGTTTCTTCAATCCATTCCTCGGCATCGGGTTGGAAATAACGCGCATCATCATTTACATTGCCAAAGCTATACTAGGCGCATCAACGATCTATGTCATGGCACAAAACATCCGCAGGCATACTTTTGCAGCCATCGAAACAGAGAACAGTGTATTGCTTAATGCCCTTCCAGCATTGTTTATAGTCATGACCCTTTCTTCCCCGATCGTCTGGGACCATCACGGCATTTTTCTGACCCTGTCATTTTTATTGCTGATCAAATGCATCAAAACACCCGCTCTGTGGCTGTGGTTTGGTTTTGCTTATTTTCTTGAATTTATCCTGCCCACTTTTGACTTTTTCCCCTGGTCTTTTGGACGTCTTCTCGCTCCCATCATCCTATTGGCTTTGATATGGAAGATTTCAAATAAGGGTGAAGAATCAAAATTCTTCGGCGCGGCGAATGCATGGTTTGAAAAGCTGCCGACCTAATTTTTATGAAACAAAATTATCCGATCGTTATCATCCTTTCCTTGAGTTTGCTGATTGGCATACTCACTCTTTCGCAATACGGCGAGAGCTGGGATGATCTGTCGCTTCGAAAATACGCCGCCAAATCGCTTGAAGCCTATCGCACCTGGCCTCAACAAGGTCTGGTCCAAATCACCAAGGAAGATCTGGGGAACTATGGACCTTCCTATGTAATGGCGGTTGCGTTGCTTTCGCAAAACAACCCCGATATGCGCCACCTGATCTACTTCATCACATTCCTTGCAGGCGTTTGGGCGTTTTACATGTTGGGCTTGCGCTGGCTCACGCGAACCGCCGCATTGGGCGCTACCATTCTTTTCCTCACCCAACCCCTCCTTTGGGGTCACGCATTCATGAATCCAAAAGATACTCCATTTCTTTCCTTCTTTCTTCTTTCCATTTATTTTGGATTGAGACTTTTCGACTCGCCCAAGCCGATCGCACAACAAGAATCAAATCCATCATCCAAACAGACTCTCCCGATTCTGACCGCCCTGTGGCTTGTTTCTGTTTTCTCGCTCTATCTCTTCACCGACGCATTTCAGATCGCCATCGTAAATCTTGTCCATGCTGCGCAAGCGGGCGAGACCAACATCATCTCGCTCACCGCCTCCGACATCCACACCGCGCCACCTGAAATTTATATCCAAAAATATTTTACCCTCTTCCTCTGGGCACGCTCTGCCTTCTTTCTTCTTTCTTCTTTCTATCTACTATTTTCCATTCGCCGCCTTCATCCTTCATCCTTCACACCTGCACTGGCGTGCGGCGCAAGTGTCATTTATCCCTCCATTCTGCTTGGTTTTACAACTTCCATCCGTATTCTCGGCCCATTTGCAGGGTTGATCGTTGCCTATTATGCGCTATCCAGCATGGGTAAAAAATCTCTGCCGACTCTACTCTCATACACGGTCATCGCGCTCATCACCATGTACCTCACCTGGCCGTTTCTCTGGACAGATCCCATCGGACATTTTATTGAAAGCATCAAAACAATGTCTTTATATCCCTGGCGGGGACAAGTCCTCTTTAACGGGATTGAGTACTCATCTACAAAACTGCCTTATGCATACCTGCCTGTTTTGTTCGGCATTCAATTGACCGAGCCTGTCTGGGCGCTGTTCATTGTTGGGTTTTTCGCGGCAATTTTCGGGTCGACAAAGAAGCGGGAACTCATCAAGTTGACAGTCATCTGGTTTATCATCCCTTTTGTTGGATTCATCCTCCTGCGTTCAGCATTGTATGATAACTTTAGACAAATCCTTTTCATCCTTCCGCCGATCTTCTGGATGGCAGGCGTCGCAATCGAAAAAGTCAAACGCCCGGCTTTGCAAATCGCGTTGATCGCGCTTGTGATCCTGCCTGGCATTGTGGATGGGATTCGTTTGCACCCCTATGAATATATTTATTACAATCGTTTCATCGGCGGCATAGACGGCGCTCAAGGTCGGTTTGGGCTGGATTACTGGGGCACGTCGTATCGCGAGGCTGCGGAATATATAAATGAGATCGCGCCCGCGAATGCTGTCATTTGGGTCGAAGGCCCATCGCATTTATTTGAGCTTTATGCAAGGGCAGATCTGAAAATTTATTCTTACCATGAGATCGAAAGAGCAGATCACTATGATTACGTGGTTGCTACCACACGCTATGATCTGGATAAAACATCATATCCAAACGCAAAAATTATTTATAAAATCACGCGCGCACAAGCCATCCTGACGGTGATCAAACAGCCTTAAAAAGAGAAAATATGAATTTACTTGAAATCCTTTCACAAGAAACCATCCTGGCCGACGGCGCCATGGGCACCATGCTTCATGCGCGCGGAATCGGCTTCGATAAATGTTTCGATGAATTAAATCTCATCAACCCTGCCGCCGTTGCAGATATTCATCGTGAATATATCGAAGCCGGTGCGCAGTTGATCATCACCAATACTTTCGGCGCGAATAGATTCAAATTAAGTAAACACGGCCTGGCAGATGATGTAGTCGCGATCAACCGTGCAGGTGTGGAACTTGCAAAGAGGATTGTCTCTGCATCATTCAAAGATGTATGGATCGCAGGAGATATCGGTCCGCTGGGTGTGCGCATTGCGCCCTATGGACGTGTGAAACCGGAAGAAGCGCGTGCCGCATTCGCAGAGCAAGTGAAAGCGCTGGCAGACGCGGGGGCCGGCTTGATCGTGATCGAAACCATGAGCGACTTGTATGAAATCCAGGAAGCCATCACAGCCGCAAAACAAACCTGTGATCTGCCAGTGATTGCTTCGGTCACATTTACACGTGATGACCGTACCCTGCTTGGGGATGACCCAATGAAAGTGGCGCGTAAAGTTCGAGCAGCAGGCGCAGATGTGATCGGCGTAAATTGTTCAGGCGGGCCTTCGCAATTGCTTCGCATCCTTAAACAAATGAAACAAGCCGTGCCCGATGGCCGGTTTTGGGTCAAACCAAATGCAGGCTGGCCCGAGCAAGTAGGCGGGCGCATCATGTATCCCGCAGACGCAGATTATTTTGGCGATTACGCGCTTGCCTTCCGCGAAGCAGGCGCAAATATTGTGGGCGGTTGTTGCGGCACCACACCTCTGCATATCGCCGCAATGAAAAAAGCATTCGAATCCGCTCCTGCATTTATTGCGAATTCAGTGTCAATTTTGGATGAAGATGAAATATCAGCTGAACCTGCCGAACAGCCGACCGAATTGGCTCAAAAATTAAAAGCCGGGAAATTTGCGATCTGCGTTGAAATGGATCCCCCGCGCGGACTCTCGACTCATAAACTTCTCGCTGGCGCCTCCCTGCTTCACGATGCGGGCGCGGACGTGATCAACGTGGCAGACTCTCCCATGGCGCGCATGAGAATGTCCGCCTGGGCCGTCTGCGATCTGGTACAGCGTACGATTGGCGTTGAAACAACTTTACACTTCCCTACTCGCGGACGTAATCTCCTGCGAGTGCAAGGTGACTTGCTCGCCGCACATGCGATCGGCTTGCGAAATGTCTTTGTGGTGATGGGCGATCCCACTTCAATTGGCGACTATCCCGAAGCGACGGATAACTATGACCTTGTCCCTTCGGGCTTGATCAAACTTATCAAACAGGGATTTAATATGGGGTTGGACCACTCAGGCACGAGCATTGGTCAGCCTACGAATTTTTTCGTGGGCGCAGCGTTAAATCTATGTCCACAGGATTTAGATAACGAGGTTAAAAACCTGCATCGCAAAATTAAAGCAGGCACAGACTTTTTCCTCACACAGCCGATCTATCGCGTGGATGATGGTCCAAAACTACTGGACGCCTACGAAGCAAAACATGGTAAATTGAACAAGCCGATCCTGGCAGGGATTCTGCCGCTGGTCAGCGCAAAGCATGCCAGTTTCCTGCATAACGAAGTGCCCGGTATTTTCATCCCTGAAGAAGCGCTCAAAAAAATTGGGAATGCCGCGGATGCTGAGAACGGGGCCAAAGTGGGGGTGGAACTGGCTGTCGATTTGATTCAAAAAATTAAAGGCTGGGCGGGCGGTGTTTATTTGATGCCGCAATTCCATCGCTACGACATGGTCGCCGAGATCATAGAAGCGGTAAAATAAACCTATGCTCCTCACCATTGATATTGGAAATACCAACTTAACCCTCGGCCTTTACGAAGGCGATCAACTCGGCGCGCACTGGCGGCTTGCCACAGACAATAACCGCATGCCCGATGAATACGGCTTGCAATTTTTAGGCTTGTTACAAAACGCGGGAAAAACGCTCAATGACATTCATGGCATTTCGCTTGCTTCGGTGGTGCCTCCTTTAACCGCGCGCGTTATTCAAGCCTGCCGCGAATATCTAAAACAGGAACCACTTATCGTCGATGC
>JANODZ010000197.1:0-1934 GCA_031412935.1 Anaerolineales bacterium | reverse complement strand
AGTTTTGCAAAAATATTCACACGCGAATCACCCATAAGACGAAAGATCAGTTTGAATTGATTGATCACATTGCGGACGACGCCGCTTTGCTGAGGCACCATAAGATTGGATGGTTTCTTTTCGTTCATTTGAATCTCCTTTGAATAAATATATTATATTCGATTTGTGATTTGCTTTGATCTACGTATTTTATCGGGATTGGATGCAGGCGTTATTTTACGGACAGGCTTTTCCAGGTTGAGGGTAAAATCAACTCATGCCTTATTTGATCGATGGACATAACTTAATTCCCAAAGTGGGTTTGCGGCTCGATTCACCGGATGATGAATTGGAGCTGGTTGGCATCCTGCGGGAATTCGCCCGTCTCAAAAGACAGCAGGTAGAGGTGTATTTCGACGGCGCGCCAATCGGTCACGCTGGCACCCAAAGACTGGGCAGCATCCGTGCGCATTTTGTTAAGCTCGGGCAAACTGCTGATGACGCCATCCGCTTACGGTTAAATAAAATGGGCGGGGAAGCAAAAAATTGGACCGTGGTCTCCTCAGATAGAGAAGTTCAAAGCGCGGCGCGTGTTTCGCAGGCAAAATATATATCATCGGCGGAGTTTGTGAAGATATTGAGAATAACCAGTACCGCCACCCCTACTGCAGAACCCTTGAGTAAAAAACTTACATCTGCAGAAGTGGATGAATGGCTAAAACTCTTTCGTGATAACGAGAACTAATTAGGACAAACTCACTCCAATTTCTAACCTCAGCTTAAGGTGGTCCAGACTATATAAGTGTATATTATGTATTGGCACCTGCCCTCCCCTTTATTGGTATTTAGGTGTCGCCCGCCGTTCCTTTGTATGCCCCCATGCAAATGAACGGCGGGACCTTTTTAATTTGATTGATGACGCGCTGCGCGCAGACGCAGGCTGATTGAACGTAATTTCCCCAGACCGATCAAATTCAATATTGCTGAAGCGAATATATTCAAACGACCCAACGCTGTGGGCGGATGTATCAAGAGCGCACACATCCATGCGAATAATGCGGGTGCAGATTTATTGCCATCCAGCAGATAGCGCGCATCCACGCGGTGGGCCGAGGCGCGCGCGCGGCGGTTTACATTTGCAAGAGCGGGAGCAAGATTTTCATCCTGCGCTATGGCATCTAATATGCGGAAGGCTTCGCGCCCGAACTCTGCGGCTTTGGCACGGTTTTTAGCTTCAGCGTGATAGCGTGCGGCGGCCCAGGTTTTATCTACATGCAAAATTTTTCCCTGCTGTGCAAGTAAAATCCATAAATAATGATCCAATAGATAATGAAAAGCGGGGTTAAGCCCGCCGGTGTTTATCAAGGCGGCGCGGCGCATGAACACAGCCGGCTGCCCAATAATTTGAAAACAGAGCAGGTCTTCCAAATTCAATTGTTTGTAATTCAATGTGTTGAACGTTTTCCCGTTTTCATCGACAGCGAGCATATTTCCGTACACCAGCACAACTTTAGGATGTTCTTCAAATACTTTTACAACCGCGCTGATCGTACCCGCAAGATAATAATCATCTGAATTTAACCAGCCAATGATCTCGCCAGTTGCGCGCGCAAAACCTTTGTTAATCGCATCCGCCTGCCCGTTATCTTTTTCCGAGATCCACCATGACAGTTTACTTTCATGTCTCCGAATAATGTCAATGCTGGCATCAGACGACGCGCCGTCTACAACAAAATATTCGATGGGTGAATGATCCTGCTCCAATACAGACAGGATGGTTTGCTCAAGATACGCTGCCTGATTGAATGATGGAGTGATAATCGAAACCAGAGTCATTTTCGAAGATCATACAGCACATATCCATCACCTTGTGCGGCAATGGGATACTGTGCCAGGATTTTTTTCAGGTCGGGTTGTTTATCCAGTTGTCCGAAAGCCGTTACAAGAAAATATTC
>JANODZ010000196.1:0-3044 GCA_031412935.1 Anaerolineales bacterium | reverse complement strand
TGGATGTCGAAACACCAAAACGTTATCTAATTGACAAGCGGACAATTTCAGATCATCAATGACTGGGTCAGCTCAAGCATTATCAGCAACTAAAGACTTTATATTTTAGGAAATGTTGTTTGAGTGGCGTTACAGCATGCGACATTTTGTTATCGTCATATTTGGGTTTCATCAATTTAATTTATCTTCTCTTGACATTATGTCTAATCGCTTGTAAAATCATATTAATCTGATTAATCAGACAACTACGATGATATTACGTGAGCGCGTTTCTCCTGAAATCTCTGAATTCCTTCGCTATCTTGCCTCCCATGAAGAAGCGGAAGGTAATTTACCCTCTTTAACTGAGCTGAGCCGCGAACTTGGCATCAGCGTGGCTGGTTTACGAGAACAACTCGAAGTGGCTCGCGCGCTTGGATTGGTCGAGGTCCGGCCGCGCACAGGGACGAGACGTTTGGCTTATTCGTTCGCGCCGGCTGTAAAGCAAAGTCTCGCGTATGCATTGGCTCTCAATCATAAACATTTCGAAAAATATTCTGAATTGCGAAATCATCTTGAAGCCGCATATTGGGACGAAGCGGTTAGATTACTTACTGAAGAAGATAAAAGCGAACTGCAAAATTTAATCACGCGTGCTTTTGATAAATTACATGGCACCTCTTTTCAAGTTCCACACGAGGAACATCGAAAGTTGCATTTACTTATATATCGCCGTCTCAACAACCCTTTCGTAACAGGATTGCTCGAAGCATATTGGGAAGCATACGAAGCCGTTGGTTTGAATATGTACGCGGGCGGCATGGATTATCTTGAAGAAGTATGGGGCTATCATAGAACAATGGTTCAAAGTATTTGTAATGGAAATTACGCGGCGGGCCGCAAAGCACTGGTCCTGCACATAGACCTGCTCGCGCATCGCCCGCTATAACACCAGGAGACACATGAATAAGATCATCAACGATTTCTCAATAATAGTCGGCACCGTAAATGGTTCAGGCAGTTCCACGGCTAATAACACCATACTGCGCTCCATCTTTAAAATGGGCATCCCTGTTTCTGGTAAGAATCTTTTTCCCTCGAATATTCAGGGCCTGCCGACCTGGTATACCATCCGCGTTAATAAGGATGGATTTATTGCACACCACGAACAACGCGATATCGTCATTGCAATAAACCCCAGCTCATTCCTGCGCGACCTGACCTCTGTTGCTCCAGGCGGAGCATTTTTCTACGCTGACGATATCAAACAACCCATCAGCCGCGCAGATATTGCCATCTACCCCATGCCCATAAAGGCCATTGTCCGCGCCGACCCAAATGTGCCGTCGGATTTTCGTGATCTTGTTGGCAACATGGTTTATGTAGGCATCCTGGCGCAAATGATCAATATGGATCTTGAAAAAATATTGGCCGCGTTAACTTTCCATTTCAAAGGCAAACAAAAACCGATTGATATGAATTTCAACGCCGTTAAGGCCGGCGCTGAATGGGCAAAGGTTAATCTGGAAAAGAAAGATCCTTTCTACCTTGAGGGAATGAACAAGACCGATGGATTAATCATGACAGATGGAAATACTGCCGCAGCGATCGGTTCGATTTTTGGGGGCGTGCAGTTTGCTGCCTGGTATCCCATTACACCTGCAACCTCTTTGGCAGAATCGCTGATCGATTATCTGCCCGTGCTCCGTAAACGCGAAGACGGTAAAAATACATACGCTGTCATCCAGGCGGAAGATGAACTCGCAGCGCTGGGCATGGCGGTCGGCGCCGGCTGGTCTGGCTTGCGCGCAATGACATCCACTTCCGGCCCCGGCCTTTCCTTGATGACCGAGTTCGCGGGTCTTGCCAATTACGCTGAAATCCCAGTCGTCATTTGGGATGTACAACGTATCGGTCCAAGTACGGGCTTACCCACTCGGACTTCACAAGGCGACTTAATATTTACGTATTTCATCGGTCATGGCGACTCCTACTCTGTCGTTTTATTGCCTGGGGATATCAGTGAATGCTTTAACTTCGGATGGCAATCTTTTGATCTTGCTGAACGAATTCAGACCCCCATATTCGTCCTGAGTGACCTTGATATCGGTATGAACCAGTGGATGAGCAAACCATTCGAATATCCTCAATTGCCAATGGATCGCGGTAAGGTTTTATGGGAAAAAGATCTTGAAGAAATCAAGGGAAATTGGGCGCGTTATCGTGATAAAGATGGCGACGCCATTCCCTATCGAACAATCCCCGGCAATAAACACCCGCTAAGTTCGTATTTTACACGCGGCACAGGTCATGATGAAAATGCAAATTACACAGAGGAATCGGATGCTTTTCTGAAGAACATGCTTCGCTTAAAGCGAAAGAATGAAACAGCCCGGCAATACGTCCCTGCTCCAATACTACATGAAATGAAAGGGGCAGCAATTGGCATTCTTGCCTACGGTTCAACCGAAGCAGCCATACTCGAAGCTCAGTACCAACTTGACATGGAACATGGCATCAAAACGGACTTTCTTCGCATTCGCGCCCTGCCCTTCACAAAGGAAGTGGACGCTTTCCTCGCGAAATACGACCAGGTCTTTGTTGTAGAAATGAATCGCGACGGACAAATGAATCATATCCTGCTGACTGAATACCCACAATATGCAACCAGGTTTAGGTCAGTTGCTTTTGGAGATGGTATGCCGGCTTCTGCAAAATGGGTTCGCGAGGGGATCCTTGCTAAATACGAGAGCAAGAAAGCAGTAATCGCCAAAGTCGCCAAAAAAGCTGTCTCTGCCGGGAAAGCAATGGGCAATAAACAGTCTGCGTCCTCTTCCCTCAAGGGGAACAAAGTGACAAAGAAAACCGTAACAAGCCCGAAGCGTCGCATTGGGCGCGCCGAAGTATCTAAAACGAAGCGGAAATAGAAAAAGAAAAGGAGTAATTAAAAATGACAGAAGCACTCCCAATGGCTGGCGCAACGGCTAATGCCAATCTCGCTGGTCTTACAAAAAATGATTATCGCGGCAATCCAAGCACATTGTGCCAGGGTTGTGGACACAACT
>JANODZ010000195.1:0-3121 GCA_031412935.1 Anaerolineales bacterium | reverse complement strand
ATGCTTTTCCACATACGCCTTCACCGCATCAAGCATGAACTTTGCCAGCTGCGGGTGCATTTTATCGAAGTTGGCTTTAAACCTCGGGTCATCATTGTATCCATTGGCGAGGCCAAGCAACTGTTCAAGATTCGGAGTCCAGAAGTGACCCATGTGTTTGCGCCAGCGTTCAACGATGGCCTGTGCTTCAATACTGGATGCGCCTTTCTTCATCACTGCGATCATATCCTGATAGACCTGTTTGCCTTCAGCCAGGATGCCCTCCTTCTTCGCTGCGGAATACGCCTTCCATTTACGATTTGATTCGCGCACGGTTTCAGGGTCGTATAATTGCTCCGCTTCCAGAGCGTACTTCTCCTGCTCCTCTTCGCTAAAGCCTTCGAATAAATTTTTTTGACTCATGATTTTTTCTCCTTTAATATGTTGAATGGTATTGTCCACTGTGACAAGCATCCGCTTCGTTCTTTCCATCAGCCTGCTCAGCGATTCCTTGTGAGTCTCCAACGCTGACAGTATGTCAAAATCACGGCGTCCCATGATCTTGCGGATTTCCTCCAGCGGCATATTCAACTCACGATAGAACAGAATTTGCTGTAACTTCAACAAAGCCTCCTCCCCGTAGTAGCGATAGCCATTATTGCCAACGCGGGATGGCTTGAGGAGGCCGATGTCGTCGTAGTGATGCAAAGTCCGCGGTGTGACGCCGGCCATTTTCGAGAGTTGCGTAACAGTGAACATAGCCTTAATATAAACCCTGACGTAACGTTAATGTCAAGGCTTGTTTGTGCCACTGCGAGCGTCCGTTGCGAGGCAAACTCCACTTAAGGAAATTGGCGGTTTAATCGGCACGCAAGTGTAGCTGTGACATATACCCTGTGGTTTATAATCTCTTTTATGGATATCATTTACAAAGACGGACAACTACTCGTCATTAACAAACCTGCCGGGCTTTCCGTCCTACCCGAAGGCTGGGAACCCGACGCGCCGTATCTTGTCAAAATGCTCGAAGAAGAATATCAGAAAGTATGGGTGATTCACCGCCTCGATAAATTCACCAGCGGCGTATTGGTCTTTGCATTAAACGTGGAAGCCCACCGCGCGCTCAGCATTCAATTTGAAAAGCATGAAGTTGAAAAAGTGTATCGTGCCATCACAGTCGGGGCTCCGCCGTGGAAGGAAAGGATTACCAAATTTCCGTTGAGAGTCAATGTGGGCAATAAGCATAGAACAAAAGTGGACGATAAATACGGAGTCCGCGCCGAAACAAAATTCAGAGTCCTTAATTGGAACAGCGCCAGCTCTGATGATCTGGCTTTTACGGAAGAAGTTAAAGGAATGGCGCTGGTTGAGGCGCGCCCGATAACAGGCCGAACGCACCAGATCAGAGTCCACGCCTATGCGCTGGGCTATCCCCTTTTAGGCGACACTCTCTACAGCGCACCTGAATCAGATATCATCGCGCGCCCTGCATTGCATGCATACTCTTTATCTTTCAATCATCCAGATTCAAATGAACGGGTTACTTTTACTGCACCTTACCCACCTGATTTTAAAAAAGCGTTGGAACGGTTAAGCCTCTAATTGTTCCAACGCAAATTATGACGAAATCTTCCTTGCTTCCATGTAGAAGCGTTTTTCGCGCGCCTCACCTAATGAAAAAGTTTTTCTGGGTAGCGCGCCATCCAGAATCACAGTCTTGAATAACTCAGACTTATGTATGCCCGCCAAATAAAAGCCCGCGTTGCCCGGCTGTAAAGACAGACGTTCAACTACATCTGCACCGTGCACATAGTCAACTTTTTCCGCGCCGCCGTCTTTCAAAAATGCGTCGATGAAGGATTGGATCGTACCCACTGCCAGATTAGAGGATGCGTTTTCGATCTCGATCACGCCAAATTTCTTTGCGCCTCCAACCAGACCGATGGCCTGCTTCTGACCCTCAGCAGAGTCGACCCGTCGAATCATTTCTTCCCCATTTGCCACTTCTGAATAGGTGAAATTCACGCCAAATGATTTCTTCAGTTCCATGAACAGATCCTTCTTGAGTTTGAACAACACACGATGGATCGGCTCAAACTCAAGACCTTCATCATGGACATTCTCGATCTCAACCAGCGCGTAACGCGCAGGGTGATCCATACCCACTTGCGGCTTCATCTTTTCCCAAATAGCTTTGGCAGTCGCAAGCGAGTGATTGCCGTCACCCATCGCGAAGAGCAATACAGGTTCATCCTTGTCAATTCCATATTTTGCGGCGAAGACTTCCGGTTTGGCTAGGTTACGCAATGCGCCAACAACATTAATTTCAAGTTCGTCGCTGACAGCATAACCAGCGAGATGACCGCTGTCGAACATCAAATCAAAGTCATATAATTTTTCGAGTTTGGATTTTGCCCCGCTTAACGGCTCAATGACCGTGTGATTTGGATCATCGATCAGGACTAGGATGTGCGGCAATTCCATTGCAGCGCCCCGGCGGACCTTGATGCGCGGAGGCAGGCGGTCCACGATGGTGCCTTCGGTGGCGCGGATCAGGCTGGATGAACCTTTGTTGTAATCATAATGTTCAAGGTCAAGGCACAACACCAGACCCTTGCGCGTCTTCCGACCGACAGAGCGCTCCACATAAATAAGTCCGTCACGCGGCTGGAGAATGCCTTCCTCGATGTACTTCTTCATACTGGCTTGAATATTTAAAATTCGTTCTTCTTCACCCGGCTTTTCAAGATGCACTTCGGGAAAAGTTAATTTCAGAGTGGACGGCGCATCTCCAACAATTTTTTCCACGCCATGCCAATACTCCGGCTCGGATGTAAATTGATCGCAGGCGATCACAGCCCATTTGGTTAAGTCTGTGCCTGCTTTGGGTAAAAACACTTGTGGGATTTGAATACCAAGATCTGAAATTATTTTCATTTTTACCTCAATATTAACCTAAACCCAAAGGACACGAAAAGCACGAAGGAAACATCTTTTTCCTTTTATGTACTTCGTGTCTTTTGTGTTAAGTTGATTTTAATTCTTCGCGAAGGCAATTAACTTGTCAGCCACTTCCGCTCCGACGCGTGCCTGGGCTTCCCGGGTAGTTGCGCCGATATGGGGCGACCCGATGACGTTATCC
>JANODZ010000194.1:0-2180 GCA_031412935.1 Anaerolineales bacterium | reverse complement strand
TGATAAAAATAAAATTGCTGTGACAGGCAGAAGCCATGGCGGATTCTTGACAATGTCTTGCATGACCCGATATCCTGATTTATGGGCGGTGGGTTCGGCGGTCGTGCCGTTTTTAAATTGGATCAAATCACATAAAGACTCGCGTGAAGATTTACAACACTGGAACATTGAAAACATGGGCGACCCGCAAGAGAATCACGATCGCTGGGTCGAACTTTCACCCTATTTCTTTTTGGAAAGGATCAATGCGCCTGTGCAAATGATCTGCGGCGGAAACGACCCGCGCTGTCCCGCAACTGATTCAATGGATGCTCACGCGAAACTGGTTGAGTTGGGCAAAGAAGTTGAATTATTGATCTACGCGGATGAAGGACATTCGTTTTTAAATATTGATAACATAATTGACGCGGAAGAAAAATGTGTGGAGTTTATGGCGGGGGTTTTGGAAAAGAAAAGCATTTAACCACCGAGGACACGAAGGTACTCTAAGGAAAATCTTTGTGTTACTTTGTGGTAAAAATTCTTTAGCTTAAGTGGAGAGAAGATGGAGCCGTTGAAATTTTTGAGCGACGACGATGTAAAAGCAATGCATGCAGCCACGCTTCATATCATGAGTGAAGTTGGTTTTATATGGAACCAAAAAGAAAGCCTGGATATTTTAATGGGCGCGGGCTGTACGATAAAAAATGGCCGTCTGTGTTTTCCACCTGAGCTGGTTTTGGACAGTATTGCTAAAGCGAATAAACGTCCCATCATTCGCGGACGCAACGGCAACGTAAATGAATTCGGTGGTGGGAATTTATATTTTCATAATCTGGGCGGTGCGCGCGATGTGTTTGATGCAAGAACAGGCACACACCATTCGGCCACAAATCAGGATGCGATCGATGCAGTCCGTTTATTGGATGCTTTGGAGAATTGCCACACGGTCACACCTTTCTTCACACCGCCAGACATCGCCAACGAAATGATGTCTCTGCACATGTATCGACATACGCTTTCTCATACCACCAAACCTGTTCAGGGACCCGGTATTCAATTTCCGCATGAAGTGAAGTATGCAGTTGAATTGGCAAACGTTGTCGGCACACCCGCGCACGAATTAACGCTCTCCCTTTCCCCAGTCAGCCCGTTGACGATGCACAATGTTGCCGCTGCAGCCATCATTGAAATGGCAAAAGCAGGCGTGATCCATTCCAACCTACCCGCGCCAACAGGCGGCGCTACATCCCCCATGACGATGACCGGAAGCATTGTTCAACAAAGCGCTGAGTCATTGGCTCCATTGGTGTTGACTCAACTCATTAACCCAGGCTGCGCTGTGATCTACTGCGGACGACTTGGCATGCTCGAACCGCGCACTGGATTAATTTGGGGCGGCGTGGAACTTGGCTTGTCATCCGCCGCCACGGTTCAGCTCGGACATTATTATGGGTTCAGCGTTAACGTGTATGGGTTTTCAACGAATGCACATACCCTCGATGCCCAAAATGCATTCGAGCGCGGGCTGAACGCAACCATACCCGCCCTGGCCGGTGCGGATGAATTATCTGGCATTGGCGAAATGGAGGCCGGCGTAATGGGTTCGTTCGCTCAAATGGTTCTTGATAATGAGTTTGCAAGCAGTGTCCTGCGTTTGCGAAAAGGCCTCTCCGCTGACTCGGCCCATCTCGCCGTGGATATTATCGCAAACGTCATGAACGGTACGCGCAACTTTTTAGGCCAACGTCATACGATGACTCATATCAAGGCTGGCGAACTTGCATTAACTAAATTAGCCGAGCGCAATTCGTGGGATACATGGGAAGATAAACTTGGCCGCAAACAGATCGCAGACCATGCCACTGACGAAGCCGAGAAAATTCTACGCGAGCATCAAGTGCCGCCGCTGGAGCCTCAGCAGGAAAAAGAACTGGATCGAATATTGGCGGCGGTTGAGAAAGAAACGCTGAAGAAGAAATAGGAGTTTCTCGTGATTCAGGAAATTTCAGGAGGAGTACCTTAGAGACTGTTTCTTAAAGGCTTCTTTACCACAGAGATCACCAAGATCACGGAGAAAAACCCTAAAAAAACCTCTGTGGACTCCGTGCTCTCTGTGGTAAATGCTCTTATTTTGCGTGCTGCTTGGACTTAAGAAACACTCTCTTACGCACCACCGTGATTCCTGAGCGGAGCGATAT
>JANODZ010000193.1:0-5100 GCA_031412935.1 Anaerolineales bacterium | reverse complement strand
GGATTCAGTCTCGGCTGGGGCAAACATCCGAATCTCATGTCCCAATTGCATTAAGGCTTGAGTGACTTTCATCGCTTGAATCGAATTGGCAGTTAATGATGGAATGCGTGAGTTCGTAATAACTGCAATCTTCATCTTTCTTCTTTCCTCTTTATTTCTTGTAACCCACGAACAGCCATCATGCCGACCGAAGCAATGTAATAAAACGAGAGCAGCGCGCCCGCCGCCAGAATGCCGAAGCGCGGAATCAGCCAAAAGGCGAGGGAAACTTTAAGAAAACCAACGATCAGCGTGACCCAAATGGGAAAATCGGACAAACCCAACGAAAGCAACAATGGACGATTCCAAAAAAGGGTGTAATTGAAAACAAGGCCGATGGTTAAAGCGATCAGCGCGGGATAGGCAGGAATATATTGTCCGCCTGAATAGATCAGGATCATCCAGCGGCCAAAAAGCACGAGACCGATTCCAAGCGCAAGATTGTATGCGAAGGAAAGAGATGTGATCTTGCGTAGAAAATCTTTGAGACGCGGCCATGCCTTCTCAACGACGAGTCTATTAATTTCGGGGAAGGTGGTGGAGATCAACGGGTCGGCGGGAATGGCGAGGAAACCAACAATGGTATAGGCCACGCTGTAATATCCCACCGCTGTATTAGAGAGAAAGAACGCGACCCAAAGAAGTTCACTCTCGCGAAAAATTTTGATGAGGGTCGCGCTGATGTTTGAGCTGACCGCAAAACGAAATAGTTCTTTTGTAGAGGTAAGCGTTGAAAGAGGCGTCTTCCACCACGTGGAGCCAAGCGTTCGATGCAACTGTATCTGCGCAGAGATGAAAATACCCAACCCAAGGATAATTTTTCCAAGCAGGTACGCGCCAAGCACAACTTGAAAAGTCCCATTCCATAAATAGGCGGCGGTGATAATAACGGTGCTGACAATACTTTGAATGAGATTGATATTGCCCTGCCATTTAATTTTATCCGTCACCTGCAAAATGCCGATCGACGTTTCATAATTAAAATTTGCAAGCAAACCAAACGCATAGGCTGTGAACAGCCACGCGGTTCCCGTTGTTTTGGCAAAGTATTGTTCAGCCAGACCTGCTGTGAACGCAACCACTAAAAACGCCAAAAGAGAAACGATGGCTTCTCCCATTGCTGCGGCTTTCAATATCGCTGAGGCTTTGTCCTTTTCTCCTCTCGCAAAATGTTCGCCCGCATAACGCACAACCAACTCACCCATGCGGAATGAAAAAATACTATTCACTGTGGATGAATAAACGATCAGGATCTTGATCAGACCCAATCCTTCGGGTGCGAGCAAACGCGCAACCAAGGCGCCTTGTAAAACACTTAATCCCATACTGATAGAATTCGTGCTGAACAATGCTCCGCTGGAGCGGAGAACTTTGGAAAGCAGGGGATCGTTTTTAAATTTTGAGTAAAGGGACATGGTATTTACGAATTACCAATTACGAGTTACCGCAAGGGTAATTGGTAATTGGTAACTATGTTTACGGCATCAAAATATCTTTGGCCCACTCGCGCTCTGTATAATACCAATCGATCAAGTTCTTGATTCCCTCGGCCAATGTGACCTGCGGATTCCAGCCAAGCATTTCGCGGGCTTTGGTTACATTCGCCTGATTCATGAACATATCCGCCAGGTTGGGCGGACCGTATTGCACATCCGCTTTTTTGCCTGTCAACTCTTCGACCAATTCGACGAGTCCGTTAATGGTGATGACTTCATGACCGCCGAGATTGATGACTTCGTATCCCAATGGTTTCAAAGCCGCGATCGTGCCGCGCGCAATATCGTCGACATAGGTGAAGCCGCGCGATTGTTTTCCATCTCCATAGATGCGAATCGGTTCGCCTTCGATCATCCATTTCACAAAGCGGAAGATGGCCAGGTCGGGGCGGCCTGCAGGGCCGTAGACGGTGAAATAGCGCACAACAGTTACATCAATATCATACAGATGATGATAGGCATAAGCCATTGCCTCCGCGCCTTTTTTGCTGGCCGCATAGGGTTGAAGCGGTTCACTGCTTGAAGCAGTTTCAGGCGTTGGGTACTCTGGATTCTCGCCATAAATACTGGATGTGGAAGCGAGGATGAATTTCTTGCATCCAAACTGGCGGCACACTTCAAGCATGTTCAATGTGCCGCTGACATTTGATTCCAAAAACGCCCAGGGATTTTCCACGCTGTAACGCACACCCGCACGCGCCGCGAGGTTGATCAGACCGTCGAATTGGCGTTCTGTAATTGCAGATTTACGGTTGAGAATTTCGCGGTCCGAGATGTCAGCGCGGACAAATTCAAAATTCCCGAGTTCCTGTAATTTCCTGAGACGATATTCTTTTATGCGCGGATCATAGGCATCGTTTATGTTGTCAATGCCAACGACGGTATGTCCCTGCTCGATCAGCATGCTGGAGGTCCGTGCGCCAATAAAGCCAGCCGCGCCTGTTACTAAATAATGTGCCATATCACCACCTTATAATGTCGTTGCGAGGAGGATGCTCTCTCCGACGAAGCAATCTCCAAACAGGAGGAGATTGCTTCAGGCAGAAGTACACTGCCCCCGCAATGACATTTATAATCTGACAACCTTTTCGCTATTCTTCCCCAACTTGCCTGTGGCATTTCGAGAATCAAAAACAAACTTCGCAGATTCGATGATCGCCTTGTAATCATATTGTTTGTGATTGGTAATGATCACCACCACGTCGGCTTCTTTTACAGACTTCATCATATCCTTCACGCTGTCCATTTTCCAGCCATCGTACTCATGATGAATATGCGGAATAAAAGGGTCGTGATATTCAACCGCGGCTCCCTTTTGTCTAAGCAGGCCGATCACATCCATTGCCGGGGATTCACGCACGTCATCGATATCCGGCTTATATGCCACACCAAGGACCAGGACTCTCGAACCTTTAAGAGCCTTGCCATGATCGTTCAATCCCTCCATCACACGGTTAACCACATAGCGCGGCATGTTGGTATTGATCTCGGAAGCCAGCTCAATGAAACGCGCGTTGTAATTAAAGGATTTCATTTTCCATGAGAGATATAGCGGGTCAATCGGAATACAGTGACCGCCCAAGCCGGGTCCGGGCGTAAATTTCATAAAACCAAACGGCTTTGAAGCTGCGGCATCGATCACTTCCCACACATCCACGCCGAGGCGTTCGCACATGATCGCCAACTCATTGACCATGCCGATATTGATCATGCGGAAAGTATTTTCAAGCAGTTTGGACATTTCCGCGGCTTCAGCTGTGGAAACTTGATGAACGGTCTTAATCGCGCCTTCGTACCAGACGGTTGCCACTTCGCCACAGGCTTCAGTGATCCCACCGACAACTTTAGGCGTATTGATGGTCGTAAAGTCTTCGCGGCCCGGGTCGACACGCTCCGGGGAAAACGCGAGGAACCAGTCTTGACCGACAGCGAGACCATGTTCCGCACCCAGCTTCGGAAGCAGCACTTCACGCGTCGTGCCTGGATAGGTGGTTGATTCAAGCACAACCACCATACCCTTGTGCATGTATTTGCCCAACTCTTCCGTAGCCGAAATGATATAAGACATATCCGGGTCACCCGTTTGGCGCAGCGGAGTCGGCACACAAATGCTGACCGCATCCATTTCTTTCAGTACAGAAAAATCAGTTGTGGCTGTGAAATGCCCGCTCTTGATCAGCTTTGCAACAGCCTCTGATTTCACATCCGGGATATATGACTTCCCCTCTGCCAGTGAGTCAATTTTACGTTGATCAGGATCCACTCCGGTAACATGAAATCCCGCTTCACCAAAAACAACAGCGAGCGGCAATCCAACATATCCCAAGCCCAGAATGGCTATTTTTGCAGTTTTATCCTTCAATTTCTTAATAAGAATTTCTTTAGTAGACATTTTTCTCCTTGCGCCAGCTGCAGCTGACACTATTTTAAAACAAATTTAATTGTTTCGGTTTTTCAATAAGTATTTCTTCCGCTTTCTTCTTCGTTTTCACAGCCCCAGATTTCCCCAATGCAACACGCGCTTCCTGTAATTGTTGCGGTAATTTTGCGAAATCTCCCAAAATTGTAGGTTTGAGCGCAGATTGATGCAATGCCGCCGCGGGATGAAACATGGGAATAACAAAGCGTTCACCTATTTTTTGCATTTGCCCATGCACGGCGCTGATCTTCACCCCTGTAAAATACTTGCTCATGGAAATACGTCCCAACGTCACAATGATACTCGGATTAATAGCTTTGATCTGCGCTTCCAAATAGATATCACATGCAACTAACTCGTCGGGCAGAGGGTCGCGATTGCCAGGCGGGCGGCACTTGACCACATTTGCGATGAACACTTCCTCACGGGTCAGGTCTGCTTGCGCGAGAAGTTGATCCAAAAATTTTCCGGATGCGCCCACAAACGGATGTCCCTGTTCGTTTTCATGAAAACCAGGTCCTTCCCCAATGAACATGATCTCTGCATTGGCAGGGCCGTCGCCCGGCACTGACTTTTTACGGCCTTCATGCAAAGCGCAATTTGTGCAAACAGAAACCTGTTCGGCAAGTTTCGCTAGAGTCTCTTCGGCAGTCATTCATCCTCCATGCAGGCGCTCGAGCGTCATTAAGATCGCAGCTTCGTCATTATCTTTGTAATACCCTTCACGGCGGCCGCTTTCTACAAAACCAAATTTGCGATACATCTCCAACGCGGCTTCATTTTTTTCACGTACTTCCAAATACGATGAGCGCGCGCCTTCTTCTTTGGCAGATCTCAAGGTATGCAAAAGAAGATTCTTTCCAATGCCCTGATGACGATAATCAGGGTGCGTCGCGATCGTTGCAATATGAATTTCATCCACAATCAACCATGCGACCATCAACCCGACCACCCGCCCATCCGAGTCAGCTGCCCAACAGCGCGAGGCCGGGTTATCTGTCAACTCAAGCTGAAAGGAACGCGCAGGCCATGGCAAACTAACAGCCGCTTGATCGATCGCAACAACCTGCTCAAGATCATCCAGGGTCATTTTACGAATACTATAATTCATGCGATCGATGTTCCCGCGACATGCAAATAAACGGG
>JANODZ010000192.1:0-2416 GCA_031412935.1 Anaerolineales bacterium | reverse complement strand
CGCGGACAGACCTATTCTATTAAAAGGAGATATAAAATGCAAAAAGTTAACTGGTTGGTTGTTGGAATTATATGCGCTGTCGTTCTTTTGCTCCTGTTTGGAGGAGGCATGATGATGGGGGGTTGGGGCTATCATGGATGGAGCATGATGGGACCTGGTGGTATGCTGGGACCCGGCGGTATGATGAACAATTGGGGATACGCCTCCTCTCCATCTCCCCTCGGTTGGATCGGAATGATCTTCATGTGGCTGATCCCTGTGGGTCTGATTGTGCTTGCAGTATTCGGCATCGTCTGGCTTACGCGGAATATTAGCAATTCCAAGCCGCCATCTTCTTAAAGTCTCTGCCTAATTGCGTGAAAGATCATTTTGACGACTGGCAGAATTGTTCCTACTTCGATAAGGTATTGAAATAATAAAATTACTTCTAAATATTTGCGGATGGCTTATTGTAAAATAGGCCATTTTGCTTATATCGAATCAGGCAGAAAATCGCTCGTACACCTCGTCAAACTGACATACACTTATGGTATCTCTTTACAAGGTAGGTAACTATGACTCAACGCGATCCAGTTTGTGGGATGGAAATCGGACTCCAAAGCGCTTTCGCCAAACGCGAGCACATGGGGCAGACATTTTATTTTTGCTCTCAATCCTGTGTTGATCAATTCGACAAGGATCCGCACCGTTATGTGATGACGTCAGCGACAACAGGCTTCAACCCTGAGCGGACTCTTTCCCGCATCGAACTGCCCGTTGCGGATCTGCCTATGGTCAGACCTGCAGCAAAGCTTGAAGCAGGTTTGCTATCCCTGAATGGAGTGGATCGGGTGACCGTGAATGCAGGGGCGGGTTTGGTGCAACTCGATTACGATCCGCAAAAAATCAATCTTGTCGGGCTGGCAGGTGCCATCCGATCCGCCGGCTTTACCGTGGATGGTGCACAGACACGCATCGGAATCGAGAATTTACGTTGTGCATCGTGCGTCAAATTTATCGAAGATGAATTGAAATCCACAAAAGGCGTTTTGAATGCGACCGTCAATATCGCTACGCAGGAAGCAACAGTAGATTATCTTCCGCAAAATACAACGCTGGCTGAATTGAACAAAGCCATTGAAACCTGGGGCTACAAACCACGAGCCGCAACAAGTGATGCGCCCGTGGATAAGCAGGAAGAAGCGCACGCGCGTGAATATCGAAAGCTGATGAACAAGTTTTGGTTTGCGGCCGCAGTCTCTGTGTTTGTGATGATAACTGCTTATTATCAGGTTGTGCCCATCCTCCGTGATTGGAACATGGACTCGTTAAGATTATTGTGGGGCGTGACCGCGCTTTTGACATTGCCCGTCATGTTCTGGTCTGGGAGTGATTTTTTCACTGGCGCATGGGCCGCGTTCAAACATCGTTCTGCCAACATGAATACGCTCATTGCGTTAGGGACGGGCGCGGCATGGTTGTATTCGACCTTTGCGATTTTGTTTCCATCTGTTTTCCCCGAAGGTACCTCCGAACCGTTTTATGATGTCGTTGCTGTAGTAATTGCATTGGTTGTTTTGGGACAAGCGCTTGAACTGCGCGCCAAGGGGCAATCCAGTTCAGCGATCAAGAAACTGCTTGGCTTGCAAGCCAAGACCGCGCGCGTGATCCGCGATGGAAAAGAGATGGATTTGCCTGTTGAAGAAGTATTGGTTGGTGACGTGATTCAGGTCCGCCCTGGCGAGAAAGTTCCCGTGGATGGGGTTATCGTCGAAGGCAGTTCTGCCGTGGACGAATCCATGCTGACGGGCGAATCAATACCCGCTTCCAAAAAGATGGGAGATGAAGTCATCGGCGCGACCATCAACAAAACAGGCGCGTTCAAATTCCGCACAACGAAAGTGGGCAAGGATACGGCGCTGGCGCAAATCGTAAAGATGGTGCAGGACGCACAGAATTCCAAAGCGCCGATTGCCCGACTTGCCGATACGGTTTCTGGATACTTCGTTCCAATCGTGATGATCCTGGCTGTGTGGACTTTCGTGATCTGGTTTGTGATTGGACCGCAACCTCAATTGGTTTATGCGCTGGTCACAAGCGTAACGGTATTGATTATCGCCTGCCCATGTGCGCTGGGACTTGCTACGCCGATGAGTCTGATGGTTGGTATCGGCAAAGGCGCGGAGCATGGGATTCTCATCCGCTCAGGTGAAGCATTGCAAACCGCACGTGCGATTCAAATCGTGGTGCTGGATAAGACTGGCACAATCACGAAGGGCAAACCTGAGTTAACTGATGTGGTGCTTAGCGACCAGTTAATAGTGAAGGAAGATGAGTTGTTGAAATTGGCTTCATCCGTTGAAAAAGTAAGCGAGCACCCGTTGGCACAGGCGATTGTCGATGGTGCGCAGGCGCGTAAATTGGAACTGGCTGAGGT
>JANODZ010000191.1:0-1935 GCA_031412935.1 Anaerolineales bacterium | reverse complement strand
ATTATGGCTTGCTTTCCATCAACGGCAATCTGCACTTGATACCCCGCGCGCTTCATATATAAGCCGACAATTTCAGCTATGCTTGGCTCGTCTTCAACAACCAAAATACGTTTTTCGTTCATGACAATATGATACCTGATTATCGAAGGGAGGATATTAATAAACCCTTACGTTTGCTCTAAACTGTTACCAGCTGAGGGAGCAGTGATGGAAAGCCGCGCCCGCTAGAACTTGGCTCATTTCATTTGAAATTGTAAAATCTCCTCCTAAAGTGTAGGAAGCTCAAAATCCTTAAGAAATACGTAATATTTACGCTTTTCAAATCATGTTATATTTGAACTGTTAATTTGTAATTCAAGTTCAAAATAAGAATGTTAGGTTTAGAGGTATATGTATGATTCCAATGAGAAACATCCCCACCATACCACGAGACTCGTACCAAAATCTGCCTGCGGCTTATACATTTATTGACCCACAAACGCGTGGGTCAATTGCTGATGAATCGCCGCGAGTTGTATTTATTGAAGTAACGAATCACTGCAACCTTTTGTGTGAAACGTGCCCGCGAACCTTTACCAGTTATGAAGAGCCGCAAACACTTTCCTGGGAAAATTTCTTGAAAATCGTGGATCAGTTCCCTAAAATGGAACGCGCAGTTTTGCATGGAATTGGCGAGCCGCTGATTAATAAAGACCTGCCGCGCATGATCGCTTATTTGAAACAACGGGGAGTGACTGTATTATTCAATACAAACGCAACCTTATTGACCGAGGAATGGGGACGCAAACTTATTGAAAGCGGTTTAGATGAAATGCGTTGTTCGATTGATGGCGCTAAAACAGAAACCTACGCAAAGATTCGTGGCGCGCCACTCTTGCATAAGATTGTTGGCAACCTCACAAAATTTACTGAACTCCAGCGTAAAATGGGAAAAGATTCTCCCAAAGCCTCGATCTGGATGACGGGCATGCGCGAAAATATTGAAGAACTACCCGATCTCGTCAGGCTTGCAAACCGCATGGGTGTTAAAGAAGTGTATGTTCAACGTATGGTTTATTACCTTGATAATGTGAATCCCCCGGGCTTGATGGATGCAGGGCACGCTCTTTTTGATGATTTTAACGAAGTTGCAGACCGCTGTATTGCAGAAGCCGAAGGGATTGCAAAAGAGTATGGAATTACTTTGAGATCATCGGGTGCCACCGACCCACGCCATAGTTTAACCGCCTCCATGTTGCGTGACAATCAACCCTGGCGGGATTGCCTGCGCCCATGGACGACCGCGTATGTCACAGCAAATGGCAACTGCCTGCCCTGTTGTATCAGCCCGTTTGCGACAAATGATTACGAAAGCTTGAAGATGGGAAACCTTTTTGAGAAGAACTTCACGGAAATCTGGAACGATGAGCGCTATCAGACATGGCGCAAAAACCTCCTCAGTGATCGTCCCCCTACGCCTTGCAAGGGATGCGGTGTGCATTGGAGTCTATAACCTGGCAGGATTATTTCTCAATGACGGAGTCATCAAATGAGCGACGCACAAACATTTTCCATGCAATCAATTACGAATCAGCCTCCCGCGATGAAGTGGAAGTTGTGGTTGTATACCAATTACGACTGCAATTTAAAGTGTTCCTATTGTGTGGCAAAATCTGGTCCCAATGTGCCGCGCCGCGCGCTTGGCTTGGACAACACAAAAAAGCTGGTGGACGAGTCGGTTGAGTTAGGCTTTGAACACGTTTTCTTCACTGGCGGCGAACCGTTTCTTCTGAATGAAATTTACGAGATGCTGGAATATTCTTCAGCCCGCATTAAGACAACGGTCTTAACGAACGCCATGTTACTGCGCGGCACTCGTCTTGAAAAGTTGTGCGGTATCGCGAATGACAACCTTATTGTACAAGTCAGCCTGGATGGGGGGCGTCCTGAAGATCA
>JANODZ010000190.1:0-2370 GCA_031412935.1 Anaerolineales bacterium | reverse complement strand
ATTATGGCTTGCTTTCCATCAACGGCAATCTGCACTTGATACCCCGCGCGCTTCATATATAAGCCGACAATTTCAGCTATGCTTGGCTCGTCTTCAACAACCAAAATACGTTTTTCGTTCATGACAATATGATACCTGATTGCAAGCTTCAGAGGATTAATAGTTCCTTACATATTTCTGTATCTGTTCATGCTTTCGTAAGGAAATTACAAGCGGGCTAATCTTGACAAACTCGTTTGGGTATTTATCAATCATGGCAGGGACTGCTTTGATTGATAAATAAAAACATCCTTCTTTATTTTCATTTACTAATTAATTTATTGTCCCATCTTGGGAAAGAGAAAATATCGATTTGAAAATCCCGCTGGATGAACGCCTGATTATTCTGTGAAAGAATCGACAGCGTCCTGCATCGTCTCGTAATTTAGAATGGTGAGCAGGAAGCCGGTGATGCCCAGGATATGATGTATCTGCGGGGGCGCATTACATAATTTTACGCGCGTCATTTTTACGCGTTCTTCTGTCGGTGTGTAGAGCTTGTAAACTTTTTGCATGGCGCGCATGCCCGCGCTGGTGAGTGTTTCCACCCTGGCAAGGTCAAGCAACAAATAGCGACTGCCTTCCTCGTATGAATCCTGAGCCGAGGCAAGTAACAACTCTTCACTTTGCGCATCCAGCCAGCCGTGTAAATGCAGCACGGTGACATGCACCTTCCCCTGTACCTGTTCTTTTGTGATCTTTAAAGTAACGTTCATAGCTCCTCCATTGTGACAAATTATATGTCCAATTAATTAGAATGAGAACAATTCGCCTCGCGCGTGACGGATAACCTGTCCACGCCGATAAAGTGTGATCTGCCCCGCGCCGTGGACCTGCCATCGGCCGTCCAGATCAGTGAGCATACCTGTGTGTTCATCTATGCCGATCAAAGTTGAATTGGGTAATAATTGAATCAGCTGCTTTGCCCAGGCTTTGCCAAAGTTATTGTGGTGCGGCAAAACGCACGCGTTGGGAATCAAATTCAAACCGCGCAACAATTTCTTTTCAGTCGGGTCATAATAATGCCCGCATAAAACCATCGCCCCGGCGCTGCTGCCGGCGAGGACTGCGCCTTGTTGATAGGCGTCCAAGGCGGCCCGCCAGCAGGCGCTGTTTGCAAGAGTCTCTGCCAGATGGCGCGGAAAACCTCCAAGTAAATAGATCAGGCTTGAGGTCCGAATGGATGCGGCGAGGGCTGAGTCATTTGCGCTGGCTGCGTTGATCACATCCACAGTAAAAACATTTTTTGCGCCAAGACTTCGAAACCAGCGCATGCCATTATTTCCGGCTCGTATGTGATTATGGTCGGGCGCGGCCGCGGTGGGGATAATGCAAATGGGCGCATCCAACCCGCCCGCCAGTTCAATGGCGCGCAGATCAGGCTCAGACATTCGTCCGCCAAATTCCGCTCCGCCTGCAAGGAGAAGGTGTCCCATGGGTTAGGAAGAAGTATTGCTCATATGGTTGATTTCAAAAATTATACGATATGTTTGGGAGATATGATGACTTAAATAAAAAGGAGCGGACTGCTTCGCGAAGCGCCCGCTCCTACTTTTCACTGATTACTGATTACTGATTACTGATTACTGATTACTGAACTTACCCATGCCTGCTCATAAACCTTTCCATTCTAACCAACGCCTCTTCTATCTTTTCATAAGCTGTGGCATAACAGGCGCGCACAAAACCCTCTCCGCCGGGACCAAAGGCATTGCCGGGCACAACGGCTACACCTTCTTCACGCAGGAGCGCTTCGGCGAAGGTTTCATCGTCCATGCCGGAGGCTTTGATGTTGGGGAATGTATAAAAAGCGCCGCGCGGCTCAAAGGTCGAGAGACCGAGGCGGTTTAGTCCATTGACCAATAAACGGCGGCGGCGGTCGTACTCCGTCACCATTTCCTGAACATAAGGTTCGCCCGATATTAAAGCTTCAATGGCGGCATCCTGTGCGGTGGTGGGCGCAGACATGATCGTGTATTGATGAATACGCACCATGCCTTGAATGATGTCTGTTGGTCCGCAGGCGTACCCGATGCGCCAGCCCGTCATTGCGTAATCTTTTGAAAAGCCGCCCAGTAAAACAGTGCGATGCTTCAAGCCTTCATCCAAAGCGGGGAAGCAGACGTGCTCAAAATCATAGACAAGGCGGTCGTAAATTTCATCCGACACAACGATCAGATCGTGTTTATCTGCGATCTTTGCGATCTCGAGCATCACTTCACGCGAAGCCACTGCGCCGGTCGGGTTGGATGGATACCCGATGAAAATAACCCTGGTGCGCGCTGTGATGGCTTTACGAATATCATCAGGGTCAATGGTGAATTTATTTTC
>JANODZ010000189.1:0-5755 GCA_031412935.1 Anaerolineales bacterium | reverse complement strand
CGTCAATGCCAACCACGCCATAGACCTGGCGTTTGGCCAATGTGACAAAGAGATTGCCAGGTCCAAAAATCTTATCAACCGAACGAATCGTTTTAGTGCCATAGGCAAGCGCCGCAATAGCTTGCGCTCCGCCAAGCAAATAAATCTCTTCCACACCGGCAATCGCACAAGCCGCAAGGATCATCGGGTTAACCAGCAGGTTTTTATTTTCAACGGCGTGTTTCGGCGGTGTGACGACAACGATATCTTTGACACCCGCCACACGCGCGGGAATGGCGCTCATCAAAACTGTGGATGGCAGGGGAGCAGTCCCGCCGGGGACGTATAATCCCACGCGTTGAATCGGACGGATGATCTGCCCGAGCGTGCCGCCCAGTTCATTTGTGAACCAGGAGGTCAGAGGCTGCTTGCGGTGAAAGGTTTCAATGCGTGATGCGGCTTTTTCGAGGGCATCTCGTTGCGCTGAGGAAATCGAATCCAATGAAGATTGAATAAATGCTTTCGAAACGGGAGCAGGCATAAGGTCGTGACGATCGAGGCGTTGAGTCCAATGTTGAAGCGCAAGGTCGCCGTTGGTCCGCACGTCTTTCAAAATGCGCGTGACAGCTTGTTCCGCAGTTAAAGATTCGCCGAAAATTTTTGCGATGTTATCGAGCACGCGCTGGGTGACGGGAAATTCATCGGGTGGTGTGCGTTTAAGAATCGTGCCTCTCGCGCTTTGCGGGTCATATTGTTTGAGCATGAAGTCTCCTATTTCAACGCCGCCAGCATGGCTGTGTAACGCGGCGGTTCCTCTTCAAAAATATATGTGACGGGTGAAACGATGATGCCGCTTCCGCCGATGCTGCGCAATTCGCTGATGGCTTGCGGAAGATGATCGCGCCGCACAATGATGGTGACGGAATGCCAGCCTTGATTCGTTTCGCGCGTGACGATGGGGCTGATGGTGGGACCTTGCAGGCCGCCGACCGATGTTTGTGTGAAGAGTTTGTTCGCAATCGCCTCGGGACTTGCGCCGCGCATGTTTGCAATAACAAGGAGATTCTCCTTCGCCCGCAGATGCGCTTCGATGTATTCCAGCAGACGGCGCGCCATTTCAAGCGTATAGGGATTTGTTTGAAGCGATTGGCGATTTGCAATCAGCGCGGCTTGTGACGGTTGGATCAGTCCATCGGACAATGCACGCAGGCGGTTATCTTTAAGTGTCTGACCCGATGAAACCAGGTCGGCAATGATGTCTGCATAACCAATGGTTGGCGCGGTTTCAAGCGTCCCTTCGGCGGCTATCAGGGTGTGCGGAATCTTTTGCTGATTTAGAAAACGTTCTGTGAGGACAGGGAACTTGGTGGCAACACGCAGCGGGTGGTCTAAAGTCTTTACAAACACTTTGAGCGATTTAACCATTGTCACTTCGCTCCATGCTTCCGGCACAGCCAGCATGAGCGAGCACTGACCAAACCCCAGCGCATCATGCAGAACGATGATTTCGCCGTTCGTGCCGCGCTTTTCTTCGAGCACGTCAATGCCGGTGATGCCGAAATCCACACTCCCCTGGCGTACGCTGACGACAATGTCGCCGGGGCGTTGGAAGATGACACTTAATTCGGGCAGGGCAGGCATCCGCGCCTGATATTGACGCGGGTTTAATTTTTGTACGCTCAGCCCGCACTCGGCGAGAAATTCCAGCGAGTCATCTTGCAGGCGTCCCTTTGAGGGGAGGGAGAGTCGAATGTTTTTTTGTAAAGTCATAAAATTTCCTTTTTAAGAATGTTGCGTTAATTTCGATACGCCCTCAACAAGCATTCGAGGCTACTCAACCATCTCGTGTTCCAAAACAAAAATCCCCGACGCGAGTCGGGGATTGATGAGGCGAAATATGGGTACCTGTTAAGAGACCATAGGTACGCGCACACAGACCTCCCGACCATGCGGGGGTTGAATGTGATGATGGTGATGCAAGTGTGCGGACTGTTTCTTCATGTCGGAGAGTATTTTATGATAGAGAGGAGATCGAGTCAAGGGGGAAATGAATTAAGGGCTGGCTAAATGGATGGGTTAAACCTGCCACTTCGGCAGGGCTCTACGAATGCGGCATTGCTTTGCGCTGCGAAGCAATGCAAAGAGCCGATGTGGCGGGCGGTGCCAGGGGAGATTTTTAGCGCAGCCCCCTGCGGGAAGGGGATTTTTCTCTGTGATCTCCGCGCGCTCTGTGGTCACCTGCACTGGCGTGCGGCGCAAGTGTAATTCTGTTGGTAAGCCCACGAAATTCTTTAGGTGTTATGAAATAGATTTTATTAGCTGATTATTTTTCCCGCTGTTTGTAGTGGATGTCCGAAAGCGAGAGCAATCGGTCGGCAGCCACTTCAGGTGTGATGTCGCGCTGGGGCATGGCGAGCATTTCATATCCGACCATAAATTTACGGACAGTTGCCGAGCGCAATAACGGCGGATAGAAATGAGCATGCAAGACCCATTCGGGATGCGGCTGTCCATCGGCGGGAGCCTGGTGGAATCCCATCGAATAAGGGAAGGAGATCTCAAACAAATTGTCGTAGCGAGTGGTCACTTGTTTGAAGACCTCAGCCAGGGCGGAAGTTTCAGCTGAAGATAATTCTTTTAAAGACCCCGACGGACGATGCGCGCTCACCAGCACTTCAAAAGGCCAGACTGCCCAATAGGGCACTAATGCAGTAAAGTAAGCGTTGGAAAAGATAATACGGGCTTTGCGTTTATGTTCTTCCTGCAAATAATCAACCAATAGCGGTCGGTTATTCTTTTTGAAATATTCCGTTTGCGTGGCGAGTTCCTTCATAATTTCATTAGGCAGTTGTGATTGTGCCCAGAGCTGGCTGTGTGGATGCGGATTGGAACAGCCCATCATCGCACCTTTATTTTCGAAGACTTGTACGTAGTGGATGTAATCTTTGTTTGCCATGTCTGATGAATGATGTGCCCAGGTCGAGAGAACTTTTTCAATCGCCGCCAAATCTAATTCAGGCAGTGTCAGATCGTGGCGTGGTGAAAAGCAAACTACCAGACAATGTCCCTGTTCAGAAGCAGAAACAAGTAACGGGTGGGGAGATGCGGGCGCTTCATCTACTGGATCGGGGAGTAATGAAGCAAAATCATTTTCAAACGCAAATGTATCCCTATAGTCTGGATTGAAAATTCCGCCCGCCCGTTCATTGCGCGGACAGAGATAACAGTTAGGATCGTAGGCGGGGAGTGTCTGCGGAGAAAGTGTTTCGACCTGCCCAAGCCAGGGACGTTTGGCGCGGTGCGGCGAGACGAGCACCCATTCGCCAGTGAGGGGATTGTATCTACGGTGAGGGGACTCTAACATGATGACATCCTTTATGAGAATATTTATTAAACCAAAGAAAGTACTTGACAAACGGGCTATGACTCTGTAAACTGTATGTTACCGCTCACGTGAGCGGTAACATTGTATCAAAATCGACAATACTCGCCAATACTTATGAAAGTTACTCGTCCAACTATTCGTGATGTTGCCCGCCAGGCCGGTGTATCTCACCAGACTGTTTCGCGCGTTATTAACGCAAATGAAGGCGTTCTACCTGAGACGCGTGCGCTTGTTGATGCGGTCATTGAGGAAATGGGATATCGACCCAATGCCATTGCCCGTTCGATGGCACGCGGTCAAACGCACACTTTGGCGTGCATCTCTCCCAATTTAACAGATTATACCTTTGCAAGCCTGATCGAAGGCGCGGAAGTGGAAGCTCGTCAACATAAATATTTCATGCTTTCCTCTTCCGCCGCGGACCCGCAAGCATTTCGAGAATTGGTTGATGAATTGGCGGGTCATCGCCGTGTAGACGGTTTGATCGTGATCAACCCGTACGCAGATAAACGGTTTGAATATATCCCCAAAGATTTTCCGCTGGTATTTGTCGGTGCAAGCGCGCATGAAAAAAATATATGCTCGGTTTCATTGGACGATCAAAAGGTTGCATATGATGCCACGCATCATTTGATCGCGCTGGGACACACACAGATCGCGCTTGTTACTGGACCGATGGAAGAAGATTGTTCTCAGGACCGTACGGAAGGATATCGTCTTGCCTTGCAGGAGGCTGGAATCAAATTTGATAAAACCATGATAATCGAAGGAGATTGGACTGCGACCTCCGGGCAGAGCGCGCTTATTTCTTTCATTGAACAGGGCCGGGTTCCAACTGCAGTTTTTGCCCAGAATGATCGCATGGCAATGGGTGTGCTGCGTGCCGCTCGCGATGCGAATATAAAAGTCCCGACTCAATTGGCTGTCATCGGCGTGGACGATATGCCTTTATCCTCCTACTTTGACCCCCCGCTCACCACTATGCGCCAGGATATTCCACGAATTGGTCGCGAAGCTACTCGTATACTACTGGATATTATCAAAACGAAGACTACCGAACTGCATGATTTGAAATTACCCGCGCAGTTGGTTGTACGACGATCCACTTCACAAAAAGGGGGTGATTGATCCAAGTCTATTCCAAACGGCTGACCCAATTATTTTGTAATTTCATCGTATATATATATTCAAGGAGAAGATTAAATGAAGAACAAAATGCTTTTTAAGGTGATGAGCCTTCTTGTCATAGCATCCTTCGCTTTAGCCGCTTGCGGCTCCGCGGCCCCTGTGGCAACTGAAGCGCCTGCAATGACTGAAGCTCCCGTAATGACCGAAGCTCCTGCAATGGAAGATGTTGCCATCCGCTGGCGCACCCGCCCAGACAACCAGGAAGAAATTGATGTCTATAGCAAGATCAGCGGAGACCTTGATGCTGAATTAAATGGCATCACATTGACCTACGAGCCAGGCGGGACTGAAGGCGCCAACTATCAAGATCAGTTGAAAACAGAAGTTGCTGCAGGTACTGCTCCCGACGTCTTCTGGATTCCCGGAACCGATATCGCTGATTTTGCAACCCGTGGTTTGATCTTGAACGCCTCTGACCTCGCTGCAGCTTCGAGCGATTTCAATGTCGGCGACTTCTACGCCGGCCCCATGAGTCACATGACATACAACCCTGAAACTGGTAAATCCGGTGCCGGCTCTGGCGCTGTTTGGGGTCTTCCGCGTGACGTATCCACTTTTGCTCTGTATTTGAATTTGGACTTAATCAATGAAGCCGGCGCTCCCGATCCCCGTGAACTTGCCAAAGAAGGCAAATGGGATTGGGCTGCCTTCCTTGATGTTGCCCAAAAGACCCGTGCGCTTGGTAGTGATATTTATGGTTATGGCGCAAGTGCCTGGTGGGGTCCTTACGGTGTTTGGTTGAATGCCTCCGGCGGCGGTTTCTACAATGCTGACCGCACAGCCTGTGCTTTGAACACTCCTGAATCACTGGCAGGTCTCGATTTCCAACGTTCTCTGTATCAGGATTTCGATGTAGCCACTCCTTACGGCGAAGATCCTGAACCTGGTTTCCGCGCTGGAAACGTCGCCATGTTCCAAAACGGCCGCTGGGCAACCCCTGGTATCCGCACTGTAGACTTTAACTGGGATGTTGTTGAATTGCCAAATGGCCCAAGCGGCACACCAGGTAACTGGTTGTTCTGGGGCGCTTATGTGGTCAATGCAAAAACTGAACATCCTGCAGAAGCCTGGGCTCTCGTTCAAGCCTTGACCACTGCCAAGACTCAAGGTGAGATTTCCGCCCTCGGCGCAAACATCCCAAGTCGTGTAAGCCAGGAAGCACTCGATGCTTTCCTCACCTTCACACCTCCAACTAACAATCAA
>JANODZ010000188.1:0-6004 GCA_031412935.1 Anaerolineales bacterium | reverse complement strand
GCCCAGCGTGCCGCTCATATTCTCAAATTTAATGAGCGTCGGCTGCCATTTCTTCATGTTCTCCACGTTATCAAAAGCTTTCCAAACTTCAGCGCGTGATTTACGGATAGGGAGTTCAAGTGTGAATTTCATTTCGGCTCCTTTAAGTGAAAATCTTACATTGTCAATTTTAGATGATTGTTCTGTATAGTCAATGATACTGGTAGTAAAATTCAACCTGCCAAATAATTCGTTTACCTTTTGTAAAACGTCCCGCAGGTCTTATTGCAACAAGATTGATGTGCTTGAATCTGCGGGGCGATCATAATATCAAACAATTTATTTCTTTGGAGGTAACAATGAGCGAACTGAACTATCAAGCCGTGCAGGATTATCTTACAACCCTCGTCCCGCCGCGTGAGCAGGAATTGCAGGAGATGGAAGCCCATGCTGAGAAGAATGACTTTCCCATTATTGGCCCTGTCTGTGGATATTACTGTTATCAACTGGCGCGCATGATCGGCGCAAAATCCATCTTTGAATTGGGGTCAGGTTATGGATATTCCACGGCCTGGTTTGCGAAGGCGATTCGTGAAAACGGGGGTGGCCTGGTGCATCACACGGTTTGGGATGAGGAACTCTCAAAGAGCGCAATCAGCCACCTGTTAAAGTTGGGCTTCGCTGACCTTGTCGAATATCACATGGCGGAGGCAGTTGAAACCCTTCGCCAGAAATCAGGTCCGTTTGATATCATCTTCAACGATATTGATAAAGCGGCCTATCCAGAGTCTTTGCCGGTAATAAAAGAGAAATTACGCAGCGGCGGTTTGTTGATCATAGATAACATGCTTTTGAGCGGACGAATTTTCGATAAAAAAGATATTTCTCCCGCAACCGAAGGTGTGCGTGATTTTACGGGCCAGATCATCAGCGACCCGGACTGGATCGTTTCACTTGTGCCTGCGCGTGACGGCATGATCGTAGCCTACAAAAAATAAAAGGTAAGCTCATGACTGATTTCAATAAAGTTCCAAACCGCCGCAGCTCGAATTCGATAAAGTGGATCTACTATCCCAAGGATGTTCTCCCAATGTGGGTGGCTGATATGGATTTTCCTGCACCCAAACCGATCTTAAGCATGCTGCATAAAGCTGTAGATCATGGCGTCTTCGGGTACGAATTAGCCACGCCCGCTTTGAAAGAGATCGTCGCCGTCCGTATGGAAAAATTATACGGATGGAAGATCAAGCCCGAGGCGGTTGTGGCTGTAACCGGCATTGTCAGTGGATTCAGCGTTGCGGCACGTATAGCTTGTACGTCAGGGAAGGGAGTGCTCGTACAACCGCCTGTGTATAACGAGTTTCACGAATTAAAAAATAATCTTGGCATTTCGCAGATTGATGCTCCCCTGCTAAAACGTGTAAATGGAAATATTCTGAGCTATGAAATTGACTGGGATGTTTTTGAAAAACAGGTCAAGCAGGCGGGGATGTTCCTGTTGTGCAATCCGCATAACCCGCTTGGAATAATTTTCTCACGCAAAGATCTGTTAAAAAAGGCGGAACTGTGCATCAAAAATAATGTCCTGATCGTTTCAGATGAAATTCATTCCGAGTTGCTGCTGAATGATAATAAGTTCACCCCCTTGGCGAAGTTATCAGCTGAGATCGCGAAGCACACAATCACCTTGATCGCTCCGTCGAAGACCTTTAATGTCGCCGGGCTTTTTTGCGGATTCGCGATCATCACCGATAAGAATTTGCGCGCGCGTTACGAAAAAGAGGTTGAACATTTGCGCTTACATGTCAGCAGTCTGGGTTTGCTCGCGGCGCAGACAGCATTTTCAGGCGAATGTGAGAGCTGGCTAAAAGAACTCCGCCGCTACCTGACGGGCAATCGTGATTTTATTGTGGAGTATGTTACGGCGTATATGCCTGAAATCCGCCTGACGGTTCCTGATGCAACTTATCTTGGCTGGCTTGATTGCACGCAGCTTGACTTGAAAGAATCCCCTTATGATTTCTTCTTGACTCATGCAAAAGTGGCATTTAGCGATGGGGCGAAATTCGGCATCGGCGGTGAAGGGCATCTGCGGCTAAATTTCGGGACTTCGCGTAAAATGCTGGAGCAAGGGCTTGAGCGGATGAGGAAGGCGATTAAATCGATTTGATGAAGAAACTCCAAAGATTTATATTTATAACTCACCTTAGAGACTGTGTCTTAAAGGCTTCTTTACCACAGAGATCACCAAGATCACGGAGAAAAACCCTAAAAAACCCTAAAAACCTCTGTGGACTCCGTGCTCTCTGTGGTAAATGCTCTTATTTTGCGTGATGCTTGGACTTAAGAAACACTCTCTTACGCACCACCGTGATTCCTGAGCGGAGCGATATGCTTGAAAACGCACACAAGTGAGTAAGGTCAGTTTATAAAAAAGACGGACGAGAGTTTACTCGTCCGTCAAAGGTTCTTTATATTAGAAAGGAACGATTAGCGCCCTTCTTATCGTTTGGGGAACGTCTGGTACTGATAAATTACTCGACCAGGTTTGTGCGTATCGTCCTTTCGTATTTTGCAGGGTCAGGTGGTGTATCTATAAGTACCTCCTGTTTACAACTCTAGATAATATTTTGGGATATCTGATTATTAAGAATAAGTTCAAATCAGATCGGGGACCGCCATCTTTCCCTTTTGCCAATTTTAGGGGGGTCCAAGCATTACGACCTCCTTTTCTATTTCTGTATGAATAGTACAACAATAATTCGTCTAATACATTAAAAATTCTTAATGGTTTTGTAAGCAGTCGTGTAGGTAAATTATTTTCCGGTCCCACATCTTCAAGAATCCGCGTTATATGATTGCGGCTTCGATCAAGCCTCGCAGGGTTGTGATTAATGATTCGAGGCCGGAGTTTGTCAGGTTGATATCATTTAATTGAACGGAGAATTTTTTTCCATTATCATATATCTCGAGATCGTATATAAAACAATCCGCACAACCCATGCCGTCAGGTTTACCGGCCGGCCTGTATTCGGAAGATGTAACTAATTCTTTTAATTTCGATAATTCATCCGTGGTCAATTGACCCGCAATTTTTTTGCCCGCGCGTTCGTCTAAAATAATATATTTTCCGTTGGCAGAGATCTCGATCGAACGCAAGAGGCCCATAATGCCGCCTGAATGTGAAAACTTTACTGTCCATTCGCCTTCTAGTGCAGGCAGGTTGGGTTTAATCGTTTCACGCGTAGGTGTCTTTGGCTGATCTGTTACAGAAAGCGACTCGCAGCCTGAAATGAGCATGGCGGTTAATAGCATACACAAGAAAATGGTTCGCGGCATTTTAATCTCCTTTGATTCCAATATAGCAATAAATAGACGCGAACGCAACAAATATTGTTCCTCGAGTTTCGATAGTTCCTGATAGCGCAATGCGGTAGAATTTGTGCCATGAGAAAAGTGGCGGTTCTTGGAATTGGTCAAACAAAAATTGGAGAGCATTGGGAAAAATCCCTGCGCGAGATTGGGGGCGTTGCCGCTTTTGCCGCCATGCAAGATGCGGGGTTGGAAAAGGTGGATGCGCTCTTTGTCGGTAATATGCTCTCATCCATCGTGAGTGGGCAGAATCAGCTCGGCGCATTTTTTTCGGATTGGATCGGACTTTGGAAACAGGAAGCTGTGAAAATTGAAGCCGCTTGTGCATCAGGAGCAGCGGCGTTTCGAGCCGCGCTGATGGCGGTTGCCTCCGGCGATATAGAGTCAGCGCTTGTGGTGGGTGTCGAAAAAATGACCGATAAAGCCGGGCACGATATCACAGCTGCGCTGGCAACCGCCGCCGATACAGATTACGAAGTGGAGCAGGGCGTTTCGTTCGTGGGCATTAATGCGCTTGTTATGCGGCGCTACATGCACGAGTTCGGCTGGAAGCATGAGGATTTTGCCGCGTTTTCCATCAACGCTCACGCAAATGCGATGCACAATCCATATGCGCGCTTGCATGAAAAAATATCCGTTGAAAAATTTGAAAGATCATCGATGATCTCAACTCCGATCAATTTATTGGACGCTTCTCCCATTGGCGATGGCGCTGCCGCGCTGGTCATCGTCCCTGCTGAAAAAATATTACGCCAACCGCGGATTATTGTTTCAGCATCCGCCGCGGCTACCGATACGATCGCGCTGCATTCGCGCAAAGACCCATTGTTTTTGCAGGCGGCATATTTGTCCTCTAAACGTGCTTTTGAGATGGCAGGTGTAACACCTGATGATATAAATGTTTTTGAATTGCACGATGCCTTCTCGATCATGGCTGCGCTTTCACTCGAAGCCAGCGGATTTGCTGAAAGAGGCCAGGGCGTGAGACTTGCCCTTGATAACGATATCAGCATTCAGGGTCGCGTGCCTGTTTGTACCCGCGGCGGATTAAAAGCGCGCGGCCATCCTGTTGGCGCTACTGGAATTTACCAACTGGTGGAGATTGCCCAACAATTGCGGGGCGAGTGTGGGCAAACACAAGTTGAGGGCGCCAGGACTGGCATGGCCCAAAATATCGGCGGTTCGGGTGCAACGATCTTGACAAATATATTACAAATCGGTTAAATCAAATCAGTCAACCCTTTTTTGATATTTATCTGTGCTTTATGATGCAAGGATTTCAAATGGAAAAAGAAAAACGAAAATTGGAAAGAAAAAAATTTGCTTATTACATGCGGGTAACGGATGAAGCTAGCGGGTTGTTAATGGGTCATATTTCAGATTTCAGCTCGGGCGGTTTTAAAGTCGAATTCACCCAACTCCTCGCGCTCAATGTGGATTATCGCCTGCGCATGGATCAGCTTGGGGAGGTCTCAAATAAATCGGCCAGGATTTTTAGCGCGCGTACAATCTGGTGCCGGCCGGATCAAGATGACCCCAACCTCTATACCGCCGGTTTCAAACTTGTGGGCATAGCCGCGCAGGATCGCGATATGTTTTTGAAAATGTTCAATACCTTTCGCGCGAAGAGTTCGGCATGAAGCGCGAAACCAATATTTATCAGGGAAATTAATTACGAGAATGTCATTATGGGAGGAATCCTGTATAATTAATTTATGAAGAAATTCCTACGCTGGTTGATTCATGCTGTAATACGATCCCTTGCGAATATAGATGCAATTGGGTATGAAAACCTGCCTGAGAAAGGAGGATTTGTAATTGCAGTTAACCATCTTGGCATTTTGGATGTGCCGATGGCATTTTATGCACTTGATAACTGGAACCTGTTTATTCCAGTGGCGGAAAAATGGGAGGAGAGTTCTTTCCTGCGCTGGCTGGGCAAACAGCTTAACTTAATTTATATTAATCGTTTCAACCCCGACCTTAAAGCCATGCGCGAAATAATGAAACGGATGAAAGAAGGGCAAACTTTGGTGATTGCGCCTGAAGGCACACGCGCGCGTGACGAAAAAATGGCACAAGGCAAACCTGGTGTTGCTTATCTGGCTTCAAAGATGGGCTGGCAGATCGTGCCGGTTGCGATCTCGGGCACGGAAGACCGGATTTTTTGGGGAAATTTAAAACGGTTTCGGCGAACACAAATCCGATTGACTGCGGGAAAGCCGTTTACGCTTCCGCCATTCCCAAAAGAAAATCGCGAGGAAACCCTGCAAGAGTATACTGATGAGATCATGTGCCGGGTGGCGGTGATGCTGCCTGAAAAGAATCGAGGCTATTATGCAGAGCATTCGAGATTAAAGGAATTAATAAACAGCGCTGGATAAGTCAATTTGTGTTGTGATGCGGGCAAACCTTTCATACTTGAACCAAAAGGACAGCTCCGCAAGAATTTATTTATTGTTACAATAACCCGATGAAATATAAAAACCTACGCAGCCTGGTACGTTTTTTTGTAAACCTCATTGCCGACGTGGAGGTGATTGGCATGGAAAACCTTCCCGCGGGGAATGCCATGATTGCGGCAAATCACCTCGGCCGCCTGGATACGGCGGTTTTGTTGTATATCCTTGACCGTGAAGATATCATTATGGCA
>JANODZ010000187.1:0-2136 GCA_031412935.1 Anaerolineales bacterium | reverse complement strand
GTTATGGGACGAATATATTGTAGGTTATTGGCGTTCGCGGTTGCGCCGGTAAAGCCAAACCACACATTTGAATTGCCGCCAAAAATCGTCTGGGCAAAATTTTCTGTATAGGTGAGCCAGATGGTTTCCCCTGACTGGTTTGGTGACGACACAATAAATTGATGAGTAGAAGCAATCCATCGAAATCGAAACGGATGCTCCTGACCGTCTTCAAGGGATGATGGCAAATTAACAAGGGGCAATGAACCGTTATGGCCATTATTGCCGTTTTTTAATAGCGCTACATGGTTGAAAACTGGATCATTAAGTGTTGTATTTTGGAATGTGTCAAATTCAACTGCGACAGATGGGGAAATACCGGAATATCCCAATCCCATCCCGTATCCGCCTTGCGCATTGGTGCCAGTTTTTTGTAAAACAAAAGCTACACCATCTCCGCCGCTCCAGGTAGGCTGCGTATTCACGCCAAGATAGATATTAAACGTCTTATCGAAATCTTGGGTGAGGTCAATTTGCTGCCCAAACCATGCGGTGCCACGCTCCGCATGGACGGGATCCCCATCGGTCAAAACAATGGTGTCAGCCGCCGCTGATAGATGTGCTGTAAAATTAATAATCCAATCCGACCCGATGGATGTAACAGATTGTGACATTGCGCTTGCAGCGGCTTTTTTCTGCGATACCCGATTAGGTTGGGTTTTTGAATTATTTCCTGGCATCGCTGGAGGAACAGGAGTTAGGGGTGCAGGTGTTGGCGGCGTAGGTGTGACTCTTTGTCGTTCCCCCATTACCGCCTCAGGGCGGGCAAACTCCACCTGCTTAAAAGTTTTCTCTTCGGTAATTAAAGCATTTACTTTCGCAGGCTGCTTTGCCTGCTCAGGGGACGGCTTCGCCTGAACCACCCCCGTACCATTTGAAAACAACATGGATGCCACCATCAACGCGTTGACAAATTTCATTCCCAGCCTGCGTAAAATAAGTCGAGTAGATTTCGAAAAGGTTTTACGCATGGGTCGTCTCCATAAACCGATAGTATTAATTGAGTTTAATTTCCAGGGAATTCTTTGATTTATTACCTTTCAATTACCTTACAACCGCCTAACAAAAATGATTATTACCCATTAAAGTAATATAGTCAACCACCAGATTGGGTTGGGAACGGCTAATGGAATGGGTTTTTGTAACCACGAAGTCACGAAGACCCCAAGGCGCAAAGGTTTCTTGGTGACTTCGTGGCTTTGAGACTTTGTGGTTAGCCCACGTGATTAGCCCCTCCCATTGGGTTTACTTTATAGCCTGACTGACAACTTTCTAGCGTGTAAGTACGGAATTTTTCAATTAGATTATAAACTCACCTTACGCATTTCTGTTTGTTTTAAGGCGTGCCGCTCAGGGTGACTATTTGTAAAACATGTTATGTTAATCTGAATAAAAGTAACCAATTCGTAAATCCAAAATCATAGTTATAATCATTTCATGCGCTTCAACCTGTTTCATCAATCCGCCGTCCCCGAAAAATATCGTTCCAACTTCAAACATCTCTATCTCGACATCGCCTGGTTCGGCGTGCTGAGCGGCACCGCCGTAAACTTTCTCAACATCTATGCCACCCGCCTTGGCGCCTCCGCTTTACAGATCGGGTTGCTGGCTGCAATGGCCGCCATCGTCAACCTCGTACTGGCCATCCCCGCCGGCCGCTGGATCGAAAAACGCCACACAGGCCGCGCCGTATTTTGGTCCTCCGTCGTGTACCGCATCGGCTATATATTTTGGATTCCCCTGCCCTGGCTCTTCGATGCGCAAGGTCAAATTTTGTCGCTCATCCTTCTCGCCTTCCTCATGGCAATTCCGCTCACCCCGCTGGGTGTCGGCTTCAACGCCCTCTTCGCAGAAGCCGTCCCGGATCGATTCCGCGCCCAGGTGGCCGGCACGCGCAACGTCACCTTCGCCATCGCATACATGCTCACATCGCTCAGCGCCGGCGTCATCTTAAAAAACATGCCCCTTGAAGCGGGATATCAAATCATCTTTGCGATTGGAGCATTCGGCGCGGCGATGAGCAGTTACCACATTTATCACATCAACCCCCTGCAGGAAGAATCAAGCGCGCTTCAATCTTTGCCGAACCCTGATTCA
>JANODZ010000186.1:0-9584 GCA_031412935.1 Anaerolineales bacterium | reverse complement strand
CTAAAATAATCCGTTTATTCATCCTGCACCTCAAATGACTCGAGGTAAAACTCCTCACCGCATAGGATCTTCGCCCCCACACCTCCACACTGCGGACAGGACACCTCGGCGCGCACGGGATGATATTTTTCAAAACAAGTCATGCACTGTTGTTCAACAGGCACCCGGATAATAGTCAACGGGATTCGCGCGAGAAGTGTTTCGTTCCATTGTTGGTAAATTTGCTGATCGCTAAAATGAATGAGTTCGCCAACTGCAAAATGAACCGACTTGATCGGCATCACCTGCCGAAGAAGATGGTCGATAATAGCGGATAGACGTACATTTTTTTGCATTGGATTGTAAGCGAAACAATATATATATCAACCACGCGCGAATAAACCTGATGAGATTAATATTATAGCCGTAAAATAATAAAGGCAATCAACTCACCCGGCCGGGAATGACTCATAATTCCATAAACAGTACTCACTGCCGCCCGGAATGAGGAACGGAATCAAAAAGCCTCGCGAAGTATTCCGTGGGGCTTTTTGATTCTATAAATATCCATTTTCTTATTACGAATCTAGGTGCCTTCTTCCCACGAGCTCAAATACTTCAATTGTTGATCGGTCAGGATGTCTATTTTAACGCCCATGGATTCCAGTTTGAGGCGGGCGATCTCGTTGTCAATGTCGGTTGGGACGGAGTAAACCTTCTTCTCCAAAGTTTTCGCATTCTTGGCCATGTATTCAGCGGATAAAGCCTGATTGGCAAATGACATGTCCATTACAGAAGCGGGATGTCCTTCGGCAGAAGCAAGGTTGATCAAACGGCCTTCACCGAGGATATTAATCTTGCGGCCGTCTTTGGTGGTGTATTGCTCAACAAATGGACGAACCAGATTTGGCTCCCCAACGCTCATCGCAGCCAGCGAAGGAATGTTGATCTCGACGTTAAAATGGCCGGAATTTGCGACGATCGCGCCATCCTTCATGACTTCAAAATGGTGCTTATCCAATACATTAATATCGCCCGTGACGGTACAAAAGATATGACCGATCCTGGCGGCATCCACCATCGTCATCACCTGAAAACCGTCCATCACCGCTTCGAGCGCCTTCATTGGGTCAATTTCAGTCACGATCACTTGAGCGCCCATACCGCGGGCGCGGGAAGCGAGACCCCGTCCGCACCAGCCGTAGCCGGCGACGACGAAGTTCTTGCCGGCCAACAAGACGTTGGTTGCGCGAATGATACCGTCAATGGTGGATTGGCCGGTGCCGTAGCGATTATCAAATAGATGTTTGGTTAAGGCATCGTTGACTGCAATCACCGGGAACTTCAATATATTATCAGCTTCCATGGCTTTCAAACGAATAACGCCGGTGGTGGTTTCTTCTGTCCCGCCGATCACACCTTTGAGCAGCTCACTGCGTTCTTTAGCGCTAAGACCCTTTGCCCATGCGGCCAGAGACGGCTCAAGTTTTTCAAAACGACCCATTTCAATGAAGAACAGGGACGAAACCAAATCTGCGCCATCATCCATGGTCATGTGGGGTTTGTGTTCGAGCGCGGCGCGGATGTGCTTGAAGTAAGTTACCTTGTCTTCGCCTTTGATCGCGTAGGTCGGGATTTCAAATTGATTCACCAAAGCCGCGGCTACATCATCCTGTGTTGAAAGCGGATTCGAAGCAGTCAGAACAATATCCGCGCCGCCATCCTGAAGCGCAACCATCAAATTTGCGGTTTCAGTGGTTACATGCAAGCAAGCCGAAACACGCAAGCCCTTAAGCGGCTTTTCTTTTTTAAAACGCTCACGAATGGAACGTAGTACAGGCATTTCACGCTCAGCCCAGTCCATTCGGCGGCGGCCGCCCTCTGCCATATTTAAATCTTTTACATCGTAGTTATTCATTTGTATTTCTCCTTTATTTGCAAATCGGGCCGCGGACTTCAGTCCGCAAGCCATGTTGTTAAGCGGACTGAAGTCCGCGCTCCAATATATTTACTTAATCAATACGTCCAATTTACCGTAATCATCAAAATGATTACGGAAGCGTTCTACAAATTCTATGCCGCTATAGACATGGCTTTGCGGTCCACGTTGTTCAAGACAATATACAGCCGCAAGCGAGCCAATTTCGCCGCATAGTTTCCAATCTAGGCCGTGAGAATAACCAGCTAGGAATCCGCCGCGGAAGGCATCGCCCACACCGGTCGGGTCAACGATCTCCTCTTCTGGAACCGTGGGGATATGAACTGCGTCGCCATTCACATATAAGTCGGCGCCGTCCTTGCCGCGTGTGATCACAAGCACTTTTACGTGATCAAGGATTTGATCCAAACTCCAACCAGTTTTTTTGGAGATCAAACCAAATTCATAATCATTACAAAAAAGGAAATATGCCCCTTCCATATCACGCGCCAATTCATGGCCCTCGAGTCTCAGCACCTGCTGGCTTGGGTCATACAAATAATTAATTCCCAGCTCACGGCACTCTGCAGGGAATTTCATCATTGCATCGGGCGCACTTGGTGAAACGATCACAAGATCTGGTTTTTTATCCAATTCCTTTAGCGATTGTGTGGCCGAGTGACCCATTGCTCCAGGGTAGAAAGAGGCTATTTGAGCAGAATCCTGATCGGTCGTCGCAAAGAACGAGGCGGTGAATAATCCGGGGATCACTTTCATCAGCGAAGTATCCACACCTTTTGAGTCGAGCCAAGTGCGATAGTCTCCGAAATCTTCACCGACAGTCGCCATCACGCGCGGCTTTTCGCCAAGCAGGGCCATTGTGTAGGCAATGTTCGGCGCAATGCCGCCACGCTGTTTGGTCATTGATTCGACCAAAAACGAAAGGCTGATGGAAGACAATCGTTCAGGGAGAATGTGTTCCTTGAACTGACCGGGAAAGGTCATCAAATAATCGTACGCGACAGAGCCAGTAAGTAAAATGTCCATTGTTAACTCGCAGAAAAAGGCGCACTCTCACGAGTGCGCTGGATTATATTACTTCGAGAGTTTATCACGGCCTAATTGGATTGTCTAGAAATTTATGGGGCAATTTTTGTGTTTCATCCAAATTCTTTTTTCGCCCTCGTAGTGATATTGGCCAAAATCCGAATGGATTTTCAAATTCGGTTTTAAAACAGGCGGTAAACTTGATTGTTGATTCCATGTGCAGAATCACATTAGAAGTTTCTATTTTGCGGGTTACCAGCTTGCTGTATCAATGCGAAAGGATTTGCGAGAGGAATAATTTTGTGCGTTCCTCTTTCGGGGCTTTGAAAATTTCCTCGGGTGTACCGCTTTCCACGATCTGTCCCTGGTCAAAGAAAAACATGCGATTGGCAACCGCGCGGGCGAATCCCATTTCGTGTGTGACCACGATCATGGTCATTCCTGATTTCGCCAACTCAACCATTACATCCAGCACTTCTTTAATCATCTCCGGGTCAAGCGCGGAGGTTGGTTCGTCGAAGAGCATGATCTTTGGCTGCATGGCAAGCGCGCGCGCAATGGCAACGCGCTGCTGTTGTCCGCCCGAAAGTTGACCGGGAAATTTGTGCGCCTGTTCAGGAATGCCGACGCGCGCCAATAATTGCATGGCAATTTCTTCTGCCTGATTCCTCGTCCATTTACGGACCTGAATGGGCGCCAGCGTAATATTCTGCATTATGGTCAGGTGCGGGAACAGGTTGAATTGCTGGAAGACCATGCCGGTTTCGATGCGCACTGCTTCAATATTTCGAACGTCATGAGTCAGTTGGATTCCATCCACCAGAATTTCCCCGCGTTGATGTTCCTCCAGCCGATTAATGGTGCGAATAAATGTGGATTTCCCCGACCCCGAGGGTCCGAAAATGACAATTACCTCGCCTTTGGCAACTTCCATGTTAATGCCTTTCAGGGCGTGGAAATTTCCATACCATTTATGCACGTCGTTTACGGTAATGATGGATTGATTTAATTCAATCATAGCTGACTCTCCTTTAACGTACGCCTATTCCAAGGCTCGTTTCGAGCCGCTGGCTGATATAAGACATGGCGTAACTCAGTACCCAGTACAACAGGGAAACAAAAACGTATACCTCGCGGTGCAGTCCCAAAAATTCAGGCTGTGATAGTACGGTTCTGGCAATCCCCAATAAATCGAAGAGACCCACAATCGCCACCAAGGCTGTATCTTTAAAAACTGAGATGAATTGTCCAACCAAAATAGGGATGATTAGCCGCAGCGCTTGCGGCAGGATGATAAAGATCATGGTCTGTGCGCCGCCCAACCCGAGCGCGTACGCCGCTTCAAATTGGCCTTTTGGAATGGCTTGCAGCCCGCCGCGCACATTTTCTGCAAGATATGCGGCGCTAAAGAGCGTCATGCCCACCATGGCGCGCAGAACGCGGTCAACCGTTATGTTTGAGGGCAGGAAGAGCGGCAACATTAATTGCGCCATGAATAGAATGGTGATCAACGGCACGCCGCGTACCAATTCGATATAAGCAATGCTGAACCAGCGGATCATGGGCAACTCGGAGCGGCGTCCGAGTGCAAGCAATAAGCCCAGCGGAAAAGAAAAGATATTCGCGACCACAGTCAGCAGAAAGGTCAGCAGTAAACCGCCCCACAGATTTGTTCCCACAATCGCTAAAGCGCCGCCTGCATCGGGCTCAGTTAAACCGCGCGTCAGGAGGACAAGGATTGGCAGGGAGATGATCCAGCCGACTACCACGGTTTTTTTCAGCGCGCGCGGATTGGAGAAACCCAGCCCCCAGCCGATCGCTCCTGTTACGGATAAAAAGATCAGCCATCGGCGAGTATCATTTTCAAAAGGCAGGAATGCCAAAAATAGCGGGAAAGCCAAAACGAGTATGGCGGGGATGTAGGAGCGTGTATCCCAGATCGCGAGGGAGTTGCCTGTCAGGAATAGCAGGAAGCCCAACCCAACCCACAGCCTTCCAGCCTGTTCTAATGGAAATTGCCCGATCAGAAACAAACGCAGATTGGCAACGATGACTTCCCACTCGGCAATTGTAAATATCCACACCAGTAAACTTTTAACAGCCCAGTAGATCAGAAGTAATGCGGCAACTGTCAGCAGGCTGTCGGACCAGGTGCCGAAAAGGTTTTTACGCAGCCAACGCAATGCGCCGGAGCGTTCGGTTAGCGGAGGCAGAAGTGTATTTGATTGAGTCATTTCAACGCTCCACCAGTTTTATTTTGCTGTTGTACCAATTCATGAAAGCGGATGTAACGAGGCTGAAAGTAAGATAGGTTAACATGACCAGCGAAATCATTTCAACCGCGCGCCCGCTTTGGTTGATGATCGTGCCTGAGATATAAAACATATCGGGGTAGCCGATTGCGATCGCTAGCGATGAATTTTTTGTCAGATTAAGATATTGACTAGTAAGCGGCGGAACAATGACGCGCATGGCTTGCGGAAATACCACCAGCCTGAGCGTTTGAAATCCATTTAATCCAAGTGCGCGTGCGGCTTCCACCTGCCCTTGTGACACAGCCAGAATGCCCGAGCGCACAACCTCGCCAATGAATGCCGCTGTGTATAAAACAAGCCCTGAGGTCAGCGCCATGAATTCGGGGGAGAAAATTTTTCCGCCTGAGAGGTTTAACCCTTTGACAAAAGGCAGGCTTAGTTCAAGGGGCTTGACAGGAAGAATCATCCAGCCGATCGCTGTGACGGCAAGAAGTGTCAGTGTTGACCAGAGCAGTGTCAGCGGTGCGCGTTCTGTTCGACGCGCGTAGGCGCGCAAGGTGAAGAAAACGCCAACAGCGAGGCTTAAGCCTGAGAGCAGGATCAGTTGAAAGGTAGGGAAGGAGGTGGTTGGTAATCCCCAGGGAATTGCGATGCCGCGATTAGTCAGATAGATCGAATCGAACCAGATAATGGCTTGTTTCATCCTGGGTAATTTCAAGAATATGCCCTGATACCAGAAGATCAAAAACACAAGCAAAGGCAGGTTGCGGATAATTTCCAAATAGAGGGCGGACAGCCTGTTGATGAGGAAGTTTTTTGATAGGCGCGCAACCCCCAGGAGCACGCCTAGTATGGTCGAGAAGATTATGCCGATACTGCTGACGAACAAGGTGTTGAGCAAGCCAACCATATACGCCTGCAGGTAGGTGGAGCTGCGGCTGTATTCGATTAATATTTCGGCAATATCAAAGCCGGCAATCCCTTGAATAAATGAGAACCCGAGGGTCATGCCTTGTTTTTGCAAGCCTGATCGCATGTTATGGAAAATGATGAAGCCGAAGCTGAAGATGGCAAACAGAAAAATAATTTGACCAAAAATTTGTAAAAACCGCTCATCCCGCCAGATTGGTGTGGTTGTCTTGTGCGCTGGCTTGCGTTGCATGACCGCCTCCGTTTGGTGAACCCCGCCTTCATCCACTACCCCGCTCCCGTGAAGCGTGGGAGAGGGGTAGTGGTGAATATAAAAAATTATTTAACGGACAGGGGGAGCGTAAAGTAAGCCGCCATCAATATACAGGCTGTTGTAGCCGCGTGGGATGAAGGTAGGGGTATCGGGCCCGAGATTGGCGTTGTAGACTTCTTCGTAGTTGCCAACCAGTTTGATGATGTTGTAAGCCCAATCATCGCTCAAACCAAGTTTTATACCCATGCCGGGTTCTGTTCCGAGCAGGCGCAGGATTGAGGGGTTGGTCGCGCTGGTTTTTACAGAGTCCACATTGGCGCTGGTGATTTCAAATTCTTCGGCTGTGAAAAGAGCAAATGCCGTCCATTGCACGATGTCAAACCACTGGTCGTCGCCGTGGCGTACCATGGGTCCAAGCGGTTCTTTGGACATGGTCACATCCATGATCACGTGCGCGGCGGGATCTGTCAGAGAGGCGCGGTTGGATACAAGCCCCGATTTGTCGGTGGTGATGGCGTCGCAGCGGCCTTCTGCGTAAGCGGCAAGGGTTGCATTGCTGTCTTCAAAGACGGCTGGGGTGTAGGAAATTCCTTCACTTGCCATTACATCTGCCAGGTTGAGTTCGGTGGTGGTGCCGGTCTGGACGCAAACGGTGCCGCCTTCGAGGTCTTTGAGAGTGGCGAGACCGCTGTCAATGGGAACCATCATGCCTTGACCATCATAGAACATGGTGTGGACGAAGTTACCGGTCAATTCGGTATCGCGTGTCAATGTCCAGGTGGTATTGCGGCTGAGGAGGTCAATTTCACCGGCTTGTAAAGCAGTGAAGCGTTCTGAAGAAGTTAACGCGCGATATTCAACTTTTTCAGGATCACCGAAAACGGCGGCGGCAACGGCGCGGCAGAAATCCACGTCAAAGCCGGAGAATTTACCAGCTGTATCTACGAAACCGAAACCGGGTACCTGCGCATTGACGCCGCAGACGATCATGCCGCGTGCTTGAACAGTTTTCAAGGTTTCGCCGTAGCCTGGCACGTTGACTTGAATGATCGTTGCTGGTACCACGGGAGCGGCTACGGTTGCAACAGGTGCTTGTGTGGCAGCTGGCGCGCAGGCGGCGACCAGGATACTTAATAAGACCATAATGCTTAATAGGGTAAGTTTACGCATGTTCTCCTCCTTGGAGAAAAAAACTTGTTGATGTATCACAATATATTGATCAACCACATATACTCGTTCGCATTAATTTACCAGTGCCTCCTTGATGCTTGCGTATGCATAATACGGCTTGTCAAGCGTCTTATTATTTTTTTGATTATATCAGGGCTTTCGCGTTGAGTGACGAAATGACACCCTGCGGAGGGGCTAAAAGTTTGTATATGAAATTCAGCTAAAAAAAAGGAAATCGAAAAATGCCTGTGTTTGCACCGCGTTGCCGCGAAGCGTTCAGTGCAGGTGAGGGTCTCTGAGATGGTTGTAAAGTCCCTTCGCTTCGCTCCGGGCGACACGCCTTCAAATAGGCAAAACTGCCTAAGAGAATGTTTCTTAAGTATGTATGTTACGCAAAACAATAGCCTTTACCACTGAGAGCACAGAGTCCACAGAGGCTTTTGAAGGGGTTTTCTCCGTGATCTTCCCTGGCACCGCCCGCCACATCGGCTTCGCATTCGCGGAGCGATGCCGAAGGGGCAGGTGTGTGGTCTCAGTGGTAAAAAGCCTTTAAGAAACACTTTCTAAGGTGAGTGTTTAACAAAATTCTTTAAGTTGATATCAAACGGCGGATACACCACCCCATTCTCAGTGACAATACCGCTTAGTAATCGGTTTGGAGTGACATCGAATGCCGGGTTGCGCGCTTTGGCATTTTTCGGGGCGATGGATTCACCTTGAAATTGGATTCCGAGGACCTCACTCGGGCTGCGTTCTTCGATCGGAATTAATCCACCGTGCGCGATTGAAAGGTCAATCGTGGAGGTAGGCACAACAGCATACGCCGGGACATGATTGTCGTGCGCAGCCAGAGCGAGCATATAGGTGCCGATCTTATTGGCTACATCTCCGTTCGCAGCGACGCGGTCGGCGCCGAAAAAAACTTTTTGTGCCTGACCTGCTTTCAAAAAATACCCAGCCATGTTATCGCTGATGATCTCATACGGAATTCCATACTGCTCCAATTCCCAGGCTGTAAGACGAGCGCCTTGTAAACGAGGGCGGGTTTCATCTACAAGTACATGAATTTTTTTGCCTTGTTCATGCGCGGTGCGGATCACGCCCAAGGCCGTGCCCCAGTCCACTGTGGCGAGGGCGCCGGTGTTGCAGTGATGAATAATGGTATCGCCTTCGTTGATCAGCGCCGCGCCGTGTTCTGCCATGCGTTTGTTGATCTCAACATCTTCATCTGCAAGTTTTTGGGCTTCACTTAAAACTGCTGCGCGGAGATCGTCGGGAGAGCCTGCCATTGATTTCGCGACATTCATCAATCTATCCACTGCCCAGGCAAGGTTCACTGCCGTCGGGCGCGCGGACTTTAAAACGGCGGCAGCTGTTTGCAGGTCAGCGAGCAAGCCCGGGGTGGAGGAAGAAACGGATTCATATCCTGCAAGAGCCAGCCCAAACGCGGCGGCGGCTCCAATCGCTGGCGCTCCGCGCACAACCATGTCCTTGATTGCGTCGGCTACTGCTTTATGTCCGCGATAAGATACGATTTCAAAACGCGCGGGCAATACGCGCTGGTCGATCATTTTTAGTTCATTATTTTCCCAAAAGACAGTCCGCATAATTTAACCTATAAAATACTTTTCTCTTATCCCTAGGCACAGTTCAATTTTGCCCGCTGAGATGGAAAAATTTAAGATGAGTAATATCAGTCGAATGCAGCTATTCCTTTATCTGCGTCCAGATCTGATCGTATAGCGAAAGGATATTTCCAAGATCTTTCACTTCATGTCCTTTTGCAAAAACATCAGCGGGGGTGTTCGTGATCGGCGATGAAATATAAGCCTCATAAATATCGGCATGATTGGCTTTGGCAAAATCCAATGCGGCTTGATTTGGGTTGGTGTATGGATAATCCACCAAGGTCAGCCAAAACACATCGCCCTGCAATAAATAATTAAACCAGGCATAACTACTATCCGCATGCGGCGCATGGACAGGAATTCCGAACCCGTCATAAAAAATGATCGAACCTTCAATTGGAAAG
>JANODZ010000185.1:0-13559 GCA_031412935.1 Anaerolineales bacterium | reverse complement strand
CAATATCCTCCTCCGTAACGACTCGTTCCCCGGTGTCTTCACAATGTTTACAAGTGTAGATGCGCGCGTAGGGTGCGTCCTCCCCTTTGTGCCATAAAAAGGCTTGGGCGTAAATTTGCTGATCACATTTTTCGCACCTGGTGAAATACAAAGATTGAAGATGGCCTTCGAGTCGTTCATCCCCTTTTTTTACTGCGCCCAAGTCGGCAAGTGCGGCTGTGAATTCTGATTGCGCAGGCGGGTTGGCAAACATCTCCAACAGAAAACGTGTAACCGGATTGTTTGCAGTCACGAGCACACGATAGCCGCTGCGCGCGGCTTCCAGAACCAGGCGCGGGGAGAATCCGAATGGGTCGAGGATCCAACTTCCGGGTAAATTTAGATGCGAGAGCCAGGCCGAGATAACCCCCTCTTCAAGGGGCGGCAAAAATCGCGAGAGCGGTCCCGGGTCAGCAGGTTTCAATCCAGCAATATACGGTTGAAAATCCATTATGGATTGAGTATACATCCCCCTCTGAAAAAGCGTTTACCGTTTCTTCGACGTTAAGATCTTAAAGAGAAGGATTACGCCAGGTTCAATTTGGATAAGATGCTATTGTGCATAAGTTCGTTTTTAATTTTCGTGATTCGGGTAAAGCGTCAACAACAACGATAATATGTTTTATCTCTGCGCGATCCGTGTGATGAGTGGTAAATCTATTACAATACCATAAGCAGTAAAATCCATCGGAAAGAGTAAGCTCGAAAAGGTGATAGAATCTGCGCAAGGAAAACATATATGGCCCCCGGGGAACAAATACTCATCGTTGAAAGTGATATTGATATTTCTGATCTGATCGCGAGGCAATCGCTAAAGCCGCTTGGATATAAGGTGACAACTGTAGGCGATGCGGCTTCTGCGATCAAACATTCGATTCAGACACCCCCTGATCTGATCATCGCCAATTTAAATTTGCCAGGCCTAAGTGGAAAAGACATGCTGGCCGCTTTGAGTTCCCAGGGTGTTAAGTCGCCTGTGATCGTGATCGCAGAGAAAGGCCAGGAGGCAGATGCCATTCAGGCTTTCCGCCTTGGCGCCTCAGACGTGATCTTTTGGCCTGTGCGCGACGCGGAGGTTGTTTCGATTGTTGAGCGCGCTTTGCGCCAGACCCTGGAAACACGCGAGCGTCAGAAATTGGACCGCCAGGTGAAAGCCATGAATGATGAATTGCAGCGGCGGCTGCGTGACCTGACCACCATCCTCTCGATCGCCAAGGCGGTGATCTCGATCACTGATCAGCGTTTATTATTTGACCGTATCCTTGAAAGCGCTTTACAAGTAGCTGATGCGGATTATTGCTGGTTGATGTTACAGGATGAGCGCAGCAAGATTTATTTACTTCGAGCCCATCGTAATTTGCCCGATGCATGGGCAAAAAAAATGAACCAGCCCGTGGATGACGGCATCAGTTCGCTTGTGGCTCTTTCAGGGGAAAGCCTGGTGATGAATGGTTTGCCTTTGCAGAAATTTAAGATGTCGGCCCTGGGCAAGGCGATTTGTGTGATCCCGATCAAAATTCAAAATGAAGTGATCGGATTATTAAATGTTGTACGTAAGAATGATCGCGAGATCACCCGTGATTCGCAAACCATGCTGGAGGCAATGGCAGATTATGCATCCATCTCGCTGGTGAATGCGCGTTTGTTTCAGGCGTTGCAGCAGGGTGCCGATGGCGCGCGCATCACTGAAACCCATCGCAATGCCGCGCTTGAATCAGTGCGCGATTTAATTCGTAGTGAAGTGCAGGCGGCTAGTTATCCACTTAACCTTGTGTTAACAGAAAAGCCCGGCGCGCTCAACCCTGAGCAAAAAAAGGCGCTCGAATCAGTGCAGGCTGCCTTGCAAAATCTTTCGCAATCCTCTGAAAAGACGATCGTTTCTGCCTCGTAATTTTTAGTATTGATAAGATAAATTTTATGGCAAAACGAATTCTGATTTTACTGGCATTAAACCCCTCTCCAATTTTGGAGATAATGGAACGCACACTACGTGCGGCTGAATTTGAGGTGGTGATTGCGTATGATAAGGCCGGAGTGGATAAGTGTCTGCAGGAGGCCTTCCCGGATTTAATGATCATCGGCGAGCAATTTGCCGCTCAGGATGCTTTTTCCATTTCAGACGAGCTCCTGGAACGTTTCCCTACGTTGCCGATCATTTTATATGCAGACCAGGATACAAGTGCTTTTGCCAAATCTGCGCTTAAACACTGCCTAAGTGGTTATATATACCCGCCACTCAAGGTGGAGGATATTACCGAAGAGGTTCAAAGGAGCCTTAACCGCGCCAGAAAATTGGGAGATTGGCTGCGCCGCGAAGTAAAACGCACAACATCATCGCTTAAAGAAAAGGCCGAAATCTCTGAAAGTGAACGTTCCAAACTGGATGCGATCTTTGCGAACATTCAGGATGGTGTGATCGTGTTGGATGAGAAAAAAAACATTCTGCTCGCCAATCATGCGATGTATGACATATTCAACCTGGCCCATAATGAGATCGCCGGCATTTCGCTTGTAGATGTGATCAATAATCGAGACTTGAACGCTTTGTTAGCGCGCGCCGACGCTGGGCATTTGAGATATCATGAGATCAATTTTGATGATGGCCGGGTGTTTAACGCGCAATATACGCCAATTCCCAAAATCGGTGCGGCTGTAACCCTGCAGGATATATCCTACCTCAAGGAACTTGACCGTTTGAAAAGTGATTTTATTAATACGGTCTCACATGACTTGCGTTCCCCCTTAACTTCCATCTTGGGTTATACGGAATTGATCGAGCGTACCGGTCCACTTAATTCCAACCAGCAGGAGTTTTTGCGGCGGCTGCAGGGGAGTATTCAGCATATTATTGCGTTGGTTAACGAACTGCTTGACCTCGGCCGCCTTGAAGCTGGTTTTGATACGCGGCGCGAATCCGTCAAACTTGAGAGCGTATTGGAATATACGTTGGACATGTTCGATGGCCAGATTAAGGAAAAAAAGATCAAGCTCACGACAGACATTTCTTCGGATTTACATTTATTACATGCAAACCCTATTCGCATTCGTCAGATGCTGGATAATCTCATGGGGAATGCGATTAAATACACACCTGCTGAAGGTGATATTAACGTGAGTATGTCTTTGCAGGATCGTCAGGTTATTCTTAAAGTGCAGGATACAGGTGTTGGCATTCCAGCGCAAGAGCAAGGGCGCATCTTCGAAAAGTTTTACCGCGGCACAAATGTCGTTGAGGATGTGAAGGGTTTCGGCTTGGGTTTGTCAATTGTTAAATCCATTGTGGATAATCATCAAGGCCGGGTATGGGTGGAATCATCAGTTGGGAAGGGGTCGTCTTTCATCGTAACTCTGCCCGCACAGGAATAAAAATTTAAGGTAATGTTTATATTAAGAGCCGCCGGGTGGAAACCCGGCGGCTCTTTGCTAAAGGTGTATCAAGTTTTCAATTTCCCGCCGCCTGTTATGGAACAGTCAAAGCATATGTTCATTTATCTTTATTTGGCAGGCGTTAAAAAATGGAATTGTCGCGTTTTTGCTGGGGCGCTGATGGACCCGTGCGGCCTGTGCGCATACTTTCCAACTCAGAACTCAATCTCATCCAATCCTCCACCAGAATAACAAAGTGCGCTGTCTTGTCCTTAAAGAAAAGTGGGGAAAGAAATAATCTTAGCGTGAATCGCGAAATAGGATAACCATTTAATTCGATCACGAGTGCGGTCATTTTTGCAAGCGGTTGAATAATATTGGCCTGCCAGTTCGATACGCTTTTAGGCGGAAACAACTCGCCCATGTTTGCCGAGGGTGCATGCCGAAATCTTTTATATGAAATATTAAGGCGTAAAAATGGAGTAACCAGCCGAAGATGGTCGCTGAATGGCTGTACATATGCGCTTTTGCGTAGGACCAATAATAATAGCCCAATGAATAAATGAAACGCGCCCAAACCCGCGAAAGTAAGCCAGCGCCATTGTTCAACCCCCTGGCTATAGACTCCCCACGACAAACCCAGCAAGGCAAGCCCAATGGCTATGACAGCCGGCCGCCAACGATTTATCATGTGTGTATAGACTACCAATGGATAACGACGTCCACCTTTTGCCATGATGATTTATCCGTACCTTTCTTGATCTTTCAACGGGTCGCTGTTTAATTTAGCGCTTAACTGGCTGATGGCTTGTGTGAGATGTTCGCCGCGCAGACTAAACGTAATGTCTCCGCGCGTTTTTTCAATGATGCTTCGCGCAAGATCAGTTTGGCGGCGTAAGCCGTTGGTGATCGCGTCGGGATAGTCCATGGTGACCATGACGGAATAGATCTCGTCCATGATGCCAAGCAGGCGTTCAACTTCTGGAGAATATCCGTGACGAAGTATATCCAAACTGCGACGGCGCAACTCGCCGACGACTTCTGCCAACCCGTTGAGATATGTCGAGGGTTCAACGACCAGCTCTTCGGGAGTCTGCAGCGGTTCATTCCGTATCAAGGCGCAGGTAACATTGGCTTCCACAAATTCCTTCAGCGCGTCTTGTGTATAGCCTGCGTAAAAAAGATCGGGGTGGAATGCCAGAGAGGCGCGCAGCGTATCCGCCAGTTGACGCGCTTCGTCTAAATGCAGGTTCATTACATCCGCTTCATTACGATGCACGGCGCGAATGGCAAGTGAACAGGCGCGCGTGAGTTGACGTGCCTGTGCGAGAGCATGATCGCGCGCCGAGGTGCGCGCGTCGAAGTCCTTTCGTATTCCATCTGTGATCTGTTCGAGTTTGTGCATGCTGAGTTAAGGTTCTTTGGGCGGATCAGGCGGCTGTTGAAAGGGACGGAAAAGATTATCCGCGAGTGTGGTGTTGGCGGGCAGGTTGATCTCTCCAAATGCTGTTTCATAACGCGCGAGGTTTTCGGTCAGCGCCCGCACCAATAATTTTGCGCTGAGTGGAGTCATCACCACGCGCGAGCGAATCTTTGCTCTGGGCTCACCGGGCAGGAGGTGGGCAAAATCAATAACAATATCAGCCGGGGAATGAGCAATGCGCGCGAGATTGGCATATACGATCTCAAGATCGGCAGGCAGCTCAAGAACGGGGCCGCTGGGTTTGGGAGGGGTTTGTGGAGTGGTCATGGGTCATCCATATTTTACGAACAAGCTGATAAATTTAAAGGCTTCGGAAGTTTGTTGAGGTGCGGCGCGTTGACGAATAGACTTCCGAAGCCCGGGTATTCTTATTTGATTAGAACGGAATGTCATCCTCAGGAGGAAGCTCAGCCATTTCCATGCCGCCGCCAGCGGAAACTGGACCACTATCACTCACTTCGCCGCGTGCGGAAAGGAAGCGAACAGTGGAGGCAGTGATCTCAAATGAGGCGCCGGATGTGCCATCTTGTTTGGTCCAAATCTTTGGCCCGCCGGTGGTTTTATCGGGTGTCAGGCGTCCTTCAATCAGTACCTTGGAGCCTTTTTTAACATATTGATTGCATGCTTCCGCTGTTTTACCCCAGGTGGAAACACGGAACCAAATGGTCTCTTTTACCTGCTCGCCATTGCCGGCAGTGTACTGGCGGCTTGTCGCAACTGAAAAAGATGTGACCGCCTGTCCTGACGGCGTATAACGCATTTCAGGATCTTTACCTACGTTGCCGACGATAATAATTGTGTGATACATTGGAATTTTCTCCTTGAGGGTTGAGGTACCCGCCGAACTGCGGCGGGGAAAATAAGACAATGTGTATTTTACACCACCAGCCACGCCTTTTGTAAGAAAATAATTTATGATATTGTCTTGAAATAAACCCATACTCATTTGCCGAAGGAGAAAACCATGCAACTGACAAGTAAACACTATGGCGTCATTGTAAGCGCCCTGGCTACCGCTGTTATTCACCTTTTACTGTTCCCTCATCTTGGATTCGACCCCATCTTCTTAAATGGTTTTGGATACCTTGGTTTGATGGGAGCATACTTTTTACCGATTGCTTTCTTTCAACAACGCCATAAAATGGTCTGGTGGGGATTTGTGGGCTATACCCTGCTGACGATCATGTTATGGGCGATCATGGGGGATAAGCAATTTGTAGCGGGTACAACCAGCGCAATAGGATACTATGCAAAAGCCGCCGAGATTATTTTGCTAGTATTTCTCTGGGCAGATAAACCAAAATAGTTTTTTTTATCTATTCACTTGTGCGTGCCAATCCCCGCATCGCTGCAATTTGCCGCAGATGATCCGTCTCGTGCCCCAACATCAGCAGCATCCAGGTATTGTATGTGCATTTTCCAAATGCAGAACTGACCTCAACCTTTTCAGGGTCATGATTTTTACGAGTGCCTTCGATCACTAGGCGGATTCTGTTTGTAGCCGTAGTCAGGCTGGCGTTCAAGTCGCTGGCGGGGATATTTAACTGTGCGCCTTCACCAAACCCGCGTGCGGCCTCCACGGCATGGACCAGTTGACTGGTGGAAATATCCAGCAGTTTATTATGGTAAAAGCCCTGTGTAAAAACAAGATGAGTTACTGATTCGCTGATCGACCAAAAAGGATGAGCAGTGGAGGAGTGAGAAACTTGTGCATCTGTAAGACCTTCAAGACTGGCGCGAGTCCGTGCACGGATGCGATAAAAGGTGTCAATAAATTCATCCAACGGAAAGCGCGTGGAAGCCTCCAGCCAGGTGATTTCCTTGCCGAGTGCAGAAAGCAAGATTGGGTTAAGAACTTCAGATTTAATCATAAGAGTTGGACGCCGCCTCAAATTTGTATATTACCCAATTTCACAGGAATAAAGGATGGTTTCCATTTCCTGTGGAGTTAAACCGCCGTGATGACCGTAAAACTTTTGTTCAAATTTGTCTTTTTCATACCACCAGACTGACTCGTATCGATAAGACAGGATGATGAGATTTCCCACCCTTTCCCTAAAACGCGACGAAATTTCCCCGCCAAAATATCCATCCGTGATCAGCATTTCGGTTTTGACAATATCCGCTTTGCCTTCCAGCCGCCTGGCAAGGAATGCCTGAGCTTCATCGAGCAGGTCATCTTTTATATAAAGGAACATGTCGCGCGGCGAACCTGCGGGGACAAGCAGATGCCCTTTGCGATTCTTCTTCAAGAAACGTGGAAAGCCTTCGAAATTCAGATTGGTGTTCAGGTAGGTGGTGGTTTGCGGATTAATTTCGCACATACCATGATCGGCTGTCATCAGGAATAGGATCTTCTTTTTTCCCTTGAAGATGCGTTCAAAATAATGCTCCATCATGAGCAGGAAGGATTCAATCTCCGCCTCGGTTTGCGCCGCGGTGGGACCATATTCATGTGCGATCGCATCGATCTTGTCGAAATAAAGATGGACGTAGGTGGGGTTGGTTTGTTTTTCCAGCAGCAGGCCCATATTTACAAAGGCTTCTGAAAGAGTCTTGAAGGAACGTATTTCTGAACCTTCCATAACGATGTTTGAATATGTGGAGGGAGTGTAATCACGCAGGCCATAATAAAAAGACTCCACGCCCATCTTTATTAATTCAGGGTAGAGCGTCCCTTTTGGATATAATGCCGCCGCATTCACTTTTTTTGTATTTAATGTCTCGCGTTCCTTCGTGCCAGCAAATGAAAATAATAACGGCGTGATGATCCTGTCTACCATTGGCTCGTAGTATTGCCATTCATGTACACCGCTCATGCCAACAGGCAGCCCCGTGTGTATTGTAGTGACATGCGCGGCTGTAGTAGACGGGAATTGCGAGGTCAGCTTTTCGATCTTCCCCTGTTTTTCCATTCGTTTGATAAATGGAGCATCTTGAAAACGCTCGTAGAAACGCCAGCCGAAGGCGTCGATGAAGAACAAAACCACAGCGTCATATTTATTTGAAGCAAATGCATCTTTGATGCGATTGGGGATTCCTGCAAACCCGCCTGAATCATATCTGGGTTTGACAAAGGTTTTGTTCAATCTTTCACCTTTTATTTATAATGCAAGATAATCATGTCGCGATACATGAATTTATCTCATTATTTTCGCGGCTTTTCTTCCAATCCCCACAGCAAAGTTTGTACCTCGATCCCATGGATAGACCTGACTCATCGATGCAAAGTATAAGCCTTCGATCGGTGTTTGTATCTCAGGGATATTCTTTGAGTGATTTACCAAAGGCACAGGCTGGGCATAATTTGTTTTGGATACCCAAATTTTCCTGACCCATTCACGCGCGAATTCCGGGTTGAATTTTTGAAAGGCAGGGATGAATCTTTCCAGCAATTCATCATCGCTCATCGAAAAATATTCGTGGCCCATTTCCAGATAATCGCCGGCGTACATAATATAGTCGCCGCCGAAGTTTTCCTTCGGCACAAAATTCGTGTGTTCCACCAGCGCCAAAAACGGATAACCTTCATCCTTCGGCACGTTGAACCAGTAATACCCGTCTTTCGATAACGGGTATTTGAGCGCCAGCGTCATCACCACCGCGCCCATTGATTTCAGTTCAAGCAAACCCTTTAAATAATTTTCAGGCAGATCGGGACATAGTTTTGCCATCAGATTGGGCGACGAAGTGACCAATACCTTATCGAAGGATTCACCGTCCACGCTCAATCCACCCGAAGCCTGATCCTGCTTAATGGAATTTATCTTCACCCCCAGCCGAATCCCGACTCCCAACCCCCGAAGTTTTTCCGCGAACAGATCGGCGAACTTCTGAAAGCCGCCTTCAAATGTGCCGAGTCTCGTTGTGCGTGCTTTGATGCGCGCCCACATCCAGGCCATGTTGACATCTTGATAGTATGGGCCAAACTTTCCGATCAGCAGGGGTTTCCACATTTGTTCATAAACCTGCCTGCCCGCCCATTTCATCATCCACGCATCGGCGGTGACCTTTTCCAGCGCACGCCAGTTATTCGTGAGGCGCAGGAATAATCCGACGAAGCCAAATCTGATTTTGTTCAGCCCAAAGCCAAGTCCGGGAAAGCGAAGCGCATTAAGGATCGAGTCGAAGGGATACCATTTATTTTTATATAGCATCACGGTCAGCGGACGCGGGAAGCGGACTTTATCCTCCAGCCCCAGCTCGCGGATCAGCCCCAGCATTTCCGAATCACTTTGAAACCAGTGGTGATAAAACTTTTCCACCGACCAATCCCAATGCGGTTCTTTGAAGCCGGAAGCCAGCCCGCCCACGTACTCAGCTGACTCAAAAATGGTGATATCGTTTCCCGCTTTTTTTAGATCGTAGGCAGCTGCCATGCCGCTGTAACCTGCTCCAATAATTGCTATTTTCAACCTGCACTCCAAATTTTATTTTGTTCTTTGCTCGATCTTTTCAGCAAGAGCTTTGAGTTTGTCCCATTTCTGGCGCACCACATAGATCATTGCCAGGTTTTGCATCAACCGTACTTCGCAATTGGGGAATTCAATTAGTTCTTCAAAAATTTCAATAGCCTGGTCGTCTGTTCGTTTTGTTTTTGTATACTCCTCAGCCAGCTGCTTAATATTGGCTGCGTTTTTCCCGCGCATTGGATCGGTCTTTACACTTTTCTTTTGGGATGTTTCCAAGCGCTCACTGACTTGTTTGACAGCCGCCTCCAGCTCGGTGGTGTTAAAAGGTTTGATCAGGTAATTCTGTATTCCTAGGGACGTGGCGGCGCGCAAAGCGCCTGGATCGTTTTCCGCTGAAATGATAATACAGGCGATGTTGGGGCTGGCTTGGGAGATTCGTTTATAGGCGGCCAGTCCGTTTAATTCAGGCATATTGACATCGAGAATGACAATGTCTGGCTGGTGATACATTGCCATTTCAACCGCCTGCAAGCCATTCATGGCGATGGCAACTACTTCAACGCCGTCAATCATGGAAAGCATCACGCGTGTATTGCGGCGGGTTTCGTGCACATCATCAGCGATGAGTACTCTTATCTTTTTATTCAGAGACACCTCGAAGCGCATCCTTTTGGTTTTGCTTTAAAATCCATTAATAAAGTATAACCCATGCGGATGTTGCCAATTTCTATTCAGTTTCCGAACGTAAATTATCGCTCCACTTAAAGCCTTCGCGCGCCATAAAATACGCGCCAAGCAAAGTGATGGGCAGCCAGAGAGCTACATGCAAAGTGAGGGTGTAGCCTGCCGCCGTGGCTTGGTCTACTCCATAAGCCGTTAGGACAGCGATGCCCGGCGCGTCGAAGGTGCCGATATACCCCGGCGCGGAAGGGAGGGTGGTCGCGAGGTTGACGATGCCATTCATCAACATCAAGGCGAAGAATGACACCTTAAAATTAAAAGCGTGCATCACGAACCAGTATTTGCCCGTCTCCAACAGCCAGATGATGACCGATGTAAAGAAGACCATCAACACGTTATAGGGCGAACGGAGCGAAGCGAGTCCATCCAAAAATTTATTCATGACGCTGATAATTCTGATGTGCAGGCGCTGGGGAGTGATCCGCTCGATGAGCCGCAAGCCGATTTTTGCTGTGACTTGTGGAAACATGGCTGCCAGTAAAAAGACAAATAACGCTCCGAGAAAAAAACCCGTGCCAACAATCGCCGCTTGTTGAATATTGCCCACAAAACCAGATGCGCCCGATAGTTTTGCAAGTTCGGATAAATTAACAAAGACAAACGCCAGCATGACCACGCCGTCGAAGATACGCTCGACAATAATTGTGGCCAGCGATGCGGAGACAGGCACGCCTTCTTTGCGTTTGAGGATCACGGCGCGCAAAACTTCACCTGCGCGTGCCGGATAAATATTATTACCCATGTATCCAATGGTTGTGATCGGGAACATGGTTCTTGTGGGAATTTCCTTGATGGGTTTAAGTAGATAATGCCAGCGCCAGGCGCGTACCCAAACCCCGATAAAATACACGCCAACCCCTGGAATTAACCAGAAATAGTTTGCTTTTTGAACGGTGCTCCAAAATTCATTAAGTTTTAATCCGCGCAGGGAAAGCCAGATAAAAACGATGCTGATTAATACACCGAGCCAAAATTGCCAATTTTTTATTTTCATAGGGCGTGATTGTACCAAAGGGAGGGAAAAGGATGAAGGATGAACGCTTCGAGTGAAAGGAAGAAAGAGGAAGGAAAAAAGAGATTCAAATCATTCGGCTATAATGATTTGATATAGAAACAACAGAAAAGGATTCTTTATGAAAAAACATTGGCTCATTAGTCGAGATTATATTTTGATTGCGCTGGGCGCATTAATTCAAGCCGTCAGTTTGCGGATATTCTTTGTCCCCGCGAACCTGGCCTCAGGCGGCGTGAGCGGAATCTCACAGTTGATCAATCATTTTACTGGCTGGCCGATCGGTTTGATGGTGCTGATCGGTAATGTGCCGCTCTTTGTATTGGGCTGGCGTTTTCTGGGCGGACGCCGTTTTGCTTTACGAACCGCATTTGCAATTGTCGTCTACTCTTTGTTGACTGACCTGCTTTTAAAGCTGCCATTCTTCGCTCCCAACGGCGCGGTGAGTTATCTGATCAATGACTTGAAGGGTGATATTTTCTTAAACGCATTGTATGGCGCGATCATCAGCGGAATTGGTTATGGATTGGTCTATCGCGCACGCGGCACCAGCGGCGGCTCGGATATTCTGGCACGCATCCTCAATAAATGGCGCGGGATTTCCATGACTCAAAGTTATTTGATGGTGGATACTTTGGTCATTTTATCCGCTGGTTTTATTTTTGGCTGGAAGCAGGCCTTGTATGCAATGATCACGTTGTATGTCAGCGGACTTGTGGCTGAAACAGTGCTCGAAGGCGGCGGGACAGTCCGCACGGCGATGATCGTGACGAATTTGCCGGAGGATATTGCTGCAAGAGTGATGGAAGATCTTGAACGCGGTGTGACCGTATTGGAAGGCAAGGGCGCGTTTACTGGAACATCACGTCCTGTTTTATATTGCGTGATCTCGCGCGCAGAAGTTGCGACATTAAAAACGATCGTAAATGAAATTGACCCCGAAGCATTTATGGTGATCGGAGTCGCGCATGAGGCATTGGGGGAAGGGTTCAGGCCGTTGAGTGGGAAGTAATAAACTAAAAAGTGAGAAGTAATAAGCCCTCCAGTTTTTATAAAACTCGGAGGGCTTCCTTTTTACCTATTCCTTTTTACTTCTCCCCATTCCCTATTCATTTTCTCTTTATATATCCAAACTGATTCAACATATTTTGATTATCGCGCCAGTCTTTTGAGACCTTCACGCGCACTTCGAGAAAAACTTTTCTGCCGCCCATCTCCTCGATCTCTTTGCGCGCGGCGCTGCCGATGGATTTCAACATCCTGCCGCCTTCGCCGATGACGATTCCCTTTTGCGATTCGCGTTCCACAAATATTGTCGCGGCGATGTATGCCATGCCGTTTTCGCGCTCTTTGAACTCGTCAATGCGGACCGCCAGACTGTGCGGCACTTCATCGCGTAATATTTTCAGACAGGATTCGCGGATGAGGTCAGCGGCAATGTCGCGCTCGTAAGAGTCGGTCACTTGTTCTTCGGGATAATCAGGCGGTAGTTCTGGAAGCATGCTGATCAGCTTCTCGCGCAGTTCATCCAGCCCGAGCCTTTTCGTAGCGGACACTTTCATAACCTCGGCATGATTCAACAACTTGGAGAATGTCTCCACCCGGGCGGACTCGCCTTCGGCGTCGGGTTTGAGCATGTCAATTTTGTTTAGCACCAGCAATCGGAGCGCGCGAAGCGGAAGCTTGTTAAGCAAGTCAGCGATGCGGATGTCGTCTTCTGTGGGTTCATCAGAAGAATCCACCAGCCAGATGATCACATCCACACCATCTGCGGCTTCTTCGGCTTCATGGTTGAGAAACTCGCCTAATTTATGGCGGGCTTGATGAATGCCGGGCGTATCCACAAAAACGAGTTGGGCGTTTTCGATGGTAAGGATGCCAAGCTGACGGCGGCGTGTGGTCTGCGGACGCGGTGAAACGGCGGCAACTTTTTGCCCAAGCAGCGCGTTCAGCAAAGTGGACTTGCCCACATTGGGCCGCCCGATAATGGCGATAAAACCTGAGCGATGCGCGGTCATGAATTATTTGGTTTCTCCGCGCGTTTCACTGAATTGGAAGCAGACATGCGGGGTTTGAAATTTACCACTGCAAGACTGGCAATGATAATTGCAGAGCCTGTCAGCAATTGCCACGATATTTGTTCATCAAGAAAAAACACCCCAAGGAGTACACCGCCGACAGGGAAAATATAAGTGACCAGTGTCGTGCGGGTTGGTCCAATTTCATGTAAAAGATAATAGAGCAGAATGGTGGCGATGCCTGAACCAAGCACGCCAAGCCAAAGCACTGCGATCCATGTAATTGGAAGTGTGGGAATTAAAAATGGTTTTTCTGCAATGGGCGCAATTGCCCACATAAATGCGCTTGCGGTAATGAGCGGGAGTACACCGCGCAAAGCTGTGCCCGTAACGTGCTGTGTATATTTGCGCCCGAAGACTGCGCTCCACGCATAAAAAAGAGATGCAAGCACAACTGCGAGTTGCCCGATAACATTGAGGTGTTTGCT
>JANODZ010000184.1:0-3491 GCA_031412935.1 Anaerolineales bacterium | reverse complement strand
GTCTTTAAGTCTCGGTGACCCGCTTTACCTTTCACTGGCAGCAGATTCTCGCCTGTGCAAGCCCGACTACCTCAACGATCACATTTGGGAAGTGGAGCTCGGTGCGGCACGTTCCGCACCCGCAGCTTTTTCTTTGTATACCACCTATGGCCTGCGTGCGCGCTCCATGCGCCTCTCCCTGCGCTTCACAGAGAATAATGTCGCCGCCACAGACCCAAATACCTTTATTACCAAACCATCCCTGCGCCGCTTCTATCCAAACTTCCTAGCTTTCGATTATGTTCCCTTCGAAAACCTGCACGTCACAACCGAATATTGGGTTCCCGAATCACATGCCATCACCGGGCGCGTGATCCTGACCAACAAAAGCAATGCTGTGCGCCAGCTCAAATTGGAAATATGCGCCACGCTCGCTCCGCTTGATGGTCAATCCATCATTTCCACCCAACAACAATTAGTTAATATTTTAGCCGGACAAACCAGCGGAATTGCGCCGGTCATCTTTATGACAGGCGGCCCCAAACATGGCCCCGGACCTCAGCCCTCGCTCCTGCTTGAACTGGAACTTGGTCCCGGTGCCACAAGACAAATTACCTTCGCTCAGGCAGCTCTCGATACCGTCGCTGCGTCTTTTGAACTTGCGCGCCACAGCGCCGCACGACCCTGGGAAGCGGAACGTGCTCACATTGAAATGCTGGACGCCTCGCAAGTTTTAGACATCCGCAGCGGTGACAAGGATTGGGATGCCGCACTCGCCTTCAGCCAAAAAGCCGCACACGGATTAATCTTCAGCGCCAGTGAGCAGTTGCCCCACCCATCTTTTGTGAATGCCCGTCATATAGATCATGGTTTCTCACGCAAAGGCGACGGCGCAGATTACCCGCCTTCCTGGAATGGTCAAGCTCCGTTGGAAGCATACTATATTTCCAATATCCTGCACGGCGCGCCGCAAGTAACAAAGAATCTATTACTCAATTTTCTTGCCACCCAGAATGAAGATGGCGAGGTGGATAATAAACCCGGACTCGCCGCCCAGCGCGGAAAATTGATCGCCGCGCCCCTGCTTGCCAGCCTTGCATGGAAATATTATCAAACCACCCAGGATGAAACCTTTCTCGCAGATGTATATCCAAAATTAATTAAATTTTTCTGGGCATGGTTCTCCTCGGCGCATGACCGCAACCGTGACGGCGCGCCAGAATGGGATCACATCCTGCAAACAGGCTTCGACGATAATCCCATATTCGATGTCTGGAATTCATGGTCGCAGGGCCTGGATATTTCACTTGTGCACAGCCCATCTTTGGAAGCCATGTTGTATCGTGAAGCAAAGTTGATTGTGAAGATCGCAAAAAAACTTGGCAGGAATGAAGAAGAAACATTGTTGGTCCAGTCACAAGCTGAAACACTTAAAACATCCCTCGCTGCGAGTTGGAATGCCAGCCAAAGTTTTTATTCATATCGTGACCGCGAAACGGGGTTAATCTCAACGGGTAAAGTGATTGTCAAGAAAAAAGGGAATGGCAACCTGCGCCCAAAAGTTAAGTTCGAGAGTGGAGTCCGCTTGTTGGTCGAGATCCAGACCAAAAATCCAGCCGCGAGGCGCCCCGAAGTGGAGATTTGCGAATTCTTCACAAAATCCAAAGGTGAAGTCGAAACTATTTTGGGACATCAATTCCAATGGCGCACCGGCGGCTTGGTTGCAACGACCCAAAAAATATTTACGCGCGTAGGCAGAGTCAGCGTGACAGGCCTCGATGAAAAAGATAAAGTGATTGTAAAATTAATTGATACCACCGGCGAAGACATCACCCTGGCGCTGCCGCTTTGGGCGGGCATCCCTGAAGCGCAGCAGGCAAAGGCGTTGATCGGTCGCAATATTTCGACAGCAGATAGATTTGACCGCCCGTTTGGATTGCCTTCGCTGCCGCTTGCGCCCAACCCGCATGATGAATCTGTATCGATGAGCGTTGGCCTGCCCTGGAATCAACTGATCGGCGAAGGCTTGCTCGCTTATGGATTCCGCGCTGAGGCCACGCGCCTAACCGCGCATCTGATGAACGCGGTCATTCAAAACTTAAAACAGAACCGCGCTTTTTATCAACGCTATCACGCAGAAAACGGCGCAGGCATTGGCGAACGAAATTCATTGCACGGCTTCGCGCCTGTGGGGCTGTTCATGCAATCCTTAGGCGTGACAATTTATTCAGCTACGCGGGTAAAACTTGAAGGCAGGAATTTGTTCCCGTGGCCTGTGACAATTAAATACAAGGGTCTCACTGTTGTGCGCGGATTAGAGCAAACCGTAGTTACATTCATCAATGGGGAAAGTGTGATCGTTAAAGAAGAAACGCCTTGTATGGTTGAGATGTAATTTCCCAAAGCATAGAAATATTCAAACTCATCAGTTTGCTGAATTTTCCAGCGCCTTATGCCGAACAGTTTGCTTTAGCGAAGGTGTGCAGGCTGTATTGGGCACTTTTTTGTGGATAGGCAACGACAAATGAAAAGTTTTATTCCCCATTTTATTTTTCAATTATCTCAATCAGATTGCAGGGAAAATTAACTACATAATCAGGGTCGCCGCTAAGCAAATGTTCCAAACTCTGATGTCCCCAGGTTACTGCAATGCTCGTGGTTGCCGTCTCTTTTGCTGCACGAATGTCGCTTAAAGAATCTCCCACCATAAATACTGATGGCTGCATTAATCCTGCCGAAAGCCGATTCCGCGCAATTGATATTTTCTGTGCCTTGGAGCCGGGCGTATCTACTCCATATACATCATGAATACACCCGTTCAAGCCGTGTGCGACAAGAAAAGCATTTACGTTTTGCGATGAATTGGTTGTAACAATGGCAATCGTATTATTGACAGCGAATCGCCTGACAACATGACTCAACCCATCGAAGATAGCCGGCGGGGATTTTTTCTCAGCAAAATGTTTTAAGCAAATTTGGACAAATTCATCTACCAGATGTTCAGGTACTTCGCATGCCTGCCCATACGATGCAAAGGACATCACGTCAAGATTGCTTAAGTCGTTTTTTTCAACAACGTGGTTTATACCCAATACATTGCAAGCTTCCTGACCAAAATGTATTAGGTCGTCAAGCGTATCTGCAAGAACGCCGTCATAATCAAAGATGATTAATGCCATGATTAATATATTCCATACAAGGTTCGCGTCTGTCTGCAGTTATGATTTGTGCAAGGAACTGTCCAACGGTTCGCCCAGCGGTCATCGTTCGCGAGGGTGTTCTTGCGGAGTAGGATACTGGCAGGCAGGCGTAGACCCAGATTGGGAGCATGACACATACCTAAATCTTTAACAGTCATCAAAGAACAAGCCTGCAGAATAAAAACCGAATTTAACTAATCGATGGATTCTAAAGATCGCTTAAAATAGAATTTACCAGGTTCACTAAGAACTAATTCCCATCCATCTTTTCCTAATTGGTGGAAGTAAACAAATGTCTGTGCAGGTTTTATG
>JANODZ010000183.1:0-3239 GCA_031412935.1 Anaerolineales bacterium | reverse complement strand
CCACCGCCCCAGCCGCGCGCGCCAAGACCAGACCCAGCGCCCCCGTCAGCGAGCTGATGACGCCCTTTCGCTCGCTTCACTGCGGCGGATCGAGGAGTCCCGTGCGCGTGTGCGCTTGTCGCCCCGGTCCCTTCCCGGAATCCGCGCGGCGGCCCAGGTGGTCGGCCGCATGGCGACCGGCGAAGCAAAACGGGTTTTGATCGTCGGTGGCGGGGATGGCGGTGCCCTTCAACAAGTATTGCGATATCCCTCCGTCGCAGAAGCCATCGTCTGCGAATTGGATCAGCGTGTTGTAGATCTCTCACGCGAACACTTCGCGGCGGCCTTCGGCGACCCGTGGGTTGATGCGCGTGCCAATTTGCTGGTGCGCGACGCCTTTGGTTTTCTCGAAGAAAACCCCGGCCAGTTTGATGTCATCATCTCAGACACCACCGACCCGATCGGCATGGCAGAGCGGCTGTTCTCGGATGAATTCTATAAGCTCATGGTGCGCGCCCTTGTCCGCGGCGGAGCGGCGGCCACACAGTGCGAACAACCGTTTTTTGATACCCAGTTGATCCAGCAGATCTACAAATCAGCCAAAGCGCTGACAAAGAATCCCGCGTATTACTACGCCAACATCCCCACCTATCCCGGCGGCGGAATTGGCTTCATGTATGTCTCAGATACTCCGTGGCAGAACGGATTGAAGACTCCGCTTCCGCCTGGGGTGAATCACTATATCAATCCTGAAATTCACAAGGCTGCATTTGCCTTGCCCGAGTTTTTTAGGAAAGAGTTATACGCCTAACCGTATTATTAAACTAATATTTTTTGTTTTTTGACAACGCTTCTCATTAAAGCGCTGTCAAAATTTGCAGGCATTTTTGTACTATAATGAAAATCATTACCCTTTTTCTATAATAGACCTCTTGCGAAAGTCCAAAGTAGGTCAGGCTTGTAGCCTGACAATTTTTGATGACATCAGTTTTGGCGGGTTGAAAACCCGCCCTACAAATACTTATGCAAGAGGTCTAATACAGGCTGATGAGAAGGTAAAAATGGCTGCGGAATATCAAAAAACCCCCTCTGGAAAATTTTTCACTTTCATGCTGAAGGCTCTGCTGATATTTTTATTGTCGGGCGTGAATCCAGCCATGGCATCAACAAACGGGGTATCTACCCTGGAACCACTACAAATAACAAATAAGAGCAGTGCAATTTTTGCTCAAATAAATCTTTATCCGAACATTGAGACGATTGGCGTTGTTGTAAGCGGTGTTAACCTGCCAAAGAAAGCTGACTTGATGTATCGTCAGGAAAGTGAATCGGTCTGGCATACGGGTCATCCGCTCACGCGCATTGACGACGGCCGGCTGGTCGGAAGTTTGTTCGGGCTATCTCCGTCCACAGCTTATAGCATTAAGGTGCTGGACGGGTCGACAGAGATCAGCGCTTCGTCCATCACCCAGCCCGGTGAACTTCTATTTAATCCAACTAATGTTTTGCATATAAATGACGATGCTCCCGCCGGCGGTGATGGTTCTGCTTCAGCGCCTTTTAATACTATTCAAGCAGGAGTTAATCTTGCGACTCCAGGGACTCAGGTTCTGGTAGCCGATGGCATTTATCATGAGGCGGTTACTTTCCCTGCTTCCGGCAGCCCGGCCAACTGGATTCAAGTCAAAGCCGAAGGCAGTGGCGCGATTTTGGATGGCTCTGAGAATCTTTCCGGAAATATTTGGACACCCCATGAAACAAAACCGCGTATTTGGATCATGAAAATCGGGGCGCCAATCGCCTATCTGGCGCGTGACCAGAAGCGCTTCTACATGTACGATGATCGGAGCGGGGTGTTGGAAGGCCGCGGACATAGCAACATAGCAATGAACGAAGGCTGGTATTTGGAGCCAAATACGTGGATTCTTTATGTACGCAGTTTGGATGATCCCAACAGCCACACCTGGCAGGTGCCCCGTCTTAATCAAGCCTTCAACGCAGACGGGCGCGACTGGCTCTGGATCGAGGGACTTGAAATGCGATTCTATGGCGTGGATACCAAAGGCTGCGGTGTTTGCACGAAGAATGTTTCTCACCTGGTGGTTCGCAGGAATAGAATTCATAATATGCAGTTGGGTATCTTTTTTAATTGGGATGGCGGCGAGAGTCAAGGCAATGACACACGCATCGAATATAACGAAATCTATGATCCGCCGGTAAATGAATGGCCCTGGAAAGCGGTGAAAGGCACCTGGATGGAAGGCACCGCGATCGTGGTCAGAGGTCACATTGGCGCGATCGTGCGTAACAACGAGATTCATAACTTCTTCAACGGTATATATACCGGCTCGTCGGGCGCTCTGGAAAATCCTGGTGTTGCCTTTGATGCGGATATTTACAATAACCACATCCATCACATTGGCGACGATGCGCTCGAGCCTGAAGGCGCCTGTATCAATCACCGTTTTCGGAATAACACGCTCGACTCGGTTTTTGTCGGAATCTCATTGGCGCCGGTGACTCAAGGTCCCACCTGGGTCTTGCGTTCATCCTTCACAAACTATGCGGGTCGGGCGGTCAAATGGGACAGGAATTCTGATGGCGTTGTGTTGATTTATCACAACACATTTTGGACAAACGTACCTGATGTAAATGCGATTGATCTCATCAGCCCGGCGCATAACGCGCTGATGCGCAACAATATTTTCCAAAGTACGGGATATGCGATTGATGAGGTTCCCTCTGGCTCGGCCGGACACGATTGGAACAACGACAATTTTTACTCTACGCGTTCAGTTGGCCTCGCGCACTTCAAGTGGAGCAACGTATCTTATGACACGATTGCAAAGTTTTGTACTGCTTCAGGTCTTGAATGCAAGGGGTATGAATCCCCGCCCGGGTTGACCAACCCAAGTGGCGGCGTTTTCACGCTGCTTTCATCCAGCCCGAACATAGACCGCGCAATTGCGATTCCCGGCATCAATGACCAATTCTCAGGCAAGGCGGCAGATGTCGGCGCGTTCGAATTTGCGGTTGATACTCCTCCCACGGTTTTATCTATCGTGCGTGCAGATGCTAACCCAACCAGCGCCGCCAGCGTGAACTTCACTGTTACTTTTTCAGAACCCGTCAGCGGCATAAATATTCTTGCCCCATTCACCGACTTTGGACTCGCTGCCAGCCCAACCCTTTCAGGCGCTTCCATCACAAGCGTGATCGCTGTTTCAAATACAACCTACACGGTTGGAGTTAATACCGGT
>JANODZ010000182.1:0-2397 GCA_031412935.1 Anaerolineales bacterium | reverse complement strand
GCCGCGCATGAACAGTTTGCTGACATTCTCTTTCGACCCGCGAACTGTTGTGCTGACTGCGCTGCCATAGATGCCGCCGGTGCTTTTTCCAATGCGTTGCGAGAGTTTGACATAATCTTCCCTGGCCGTTCCCATTTCAGTCAGCGCGCGGGCGAAGATCTCTGTCAATGGCAATAGTTCTTTTGGAAGCGTGTGCAGGTCGAAGCCGAGATCGAGATAGACAATGCTGTTTGTAAACAGGTTGTGAAATAAAACAGGCGTATCTTGAATTTGAATAGTTTCAATTGGAATTGTTTTATTTTGTTTTTCCAGATCTGAAAGCTGAAGAAAAGGCATGGTCGCGAGCGCTTCTGGAGAGTTTGGAGTCTCTTGAAGTTTCTTTAGATTTTTTGTATTATGAACACACTCTAACAATTGCGCCGTGCTCATCGATTTGCGCATGGCAGTCAATCGGGCAGTTTCCTCTTCCTCGAACTGTCTGCCAATTTCAGGGTCGGGCTTGAAGCGCAGGGTTGTACGGCGGACGTTATCCACTAAGTGAGTCTTGATTAGTTTTTCAAAGTAATGTTTATCGTTGGAGAGTCGCGTTTTAATTTCATTTAGCGGCGCTTCAAACGCAAGCAGCTTGAAAGGATCGCCTTCATGAAGCCAGGTGGTCAGGGCGCGCAGCATGACTGCGATACCGCGCGGAAACGAGCCCGTGTTGTTTTCACGCAGTCGGAATTCAAGCGAGTTGATCGATGCGGCTGTCATATCGGGGTCAATGCCATCGCGGGCAAGGGTTCCAAGTGTATCAAATATCAAAGCTTCGATCTTCTTCGCATCCGCCGCGCGCGTGCCTTTAAGTCCTGTCGAAAAAATTGGCTGGCGCAGATCGTTTTCAAGGCCGATGCCGGCCAGGTCTTCACCGAAACCCGAATCAAGCAAGGCCTTCTTAAGGGGAGAAGCAGGCGTGCCGATCAAAATGTTCGCAAGGATCTGCAAACTGAAATTTATGACCGCGTCGGATGATTCAGGCAGAAGCCAGTTGACCGTGAAGTAATGTTTCTTTTTGATGTTCGAGTCCTGCCCCGCGTCATAGGAGTATTGAACTTTTTTGGGGCTCTTGAATGCTTTGGCGAGCGGCACCTCTGATTTGACTTTGTTCTTCTTATAAGGTTTAAGATAACCCTCCATGAGCTTTAGGCGTTTATCGGGATCATCATTGCCATAGAAAAAAATAAATGAGTTGGACGGATGATAATATGTTTCGTGAAATGCTTTGAAGTTTGCATACGTGAGATCGGGAATATGGCGCGGGTCGCCGCCTGAGTCCATGCCGTAGAGATGTTTTGGAAACAGCGATTGCTGAATGGTGCGCGCCAATAGATCATCCGGCGAAGAATACGCGCCCTTCATTTCATTGAAGACCACGCCTTTGTAGGTCAGCGGACTTGCGACATCGTCCAATTCATAATGCCAGCCTTCCTGCATTAAAGTTTCTTCGGTGATCAACGGGTGCAGCACCGCGTCAATATATACATCGATCAGATTATAAAAATCCTGAACATTTTGACTCGCAACCGGGTAACAGGTTTTATCCGGGTAGGTGAAGGCATTGACAAATGTTGCCAGTGAGCCTTTCAACAGTTCCACGAACGGCTCCTTGACCGGGTATTTTTCCGAGCCGCCCAAAACCGAGTGTTCCAATATATGCGCCACACCCGTTGAATCTTTCGGCGTGGTGCGAAAGTTGATCGAGAACACTTTGTTCTCGTCGTCGTTGACCACTGAAAGCAAACGCGCGCCCGTTCGTTTATGAAGATACAGTTTTGCGGTCGCGTTCAATTCATGGATATTTTTTTCTTCGATCAGGGTAAATGATTTGGTCATGCTGTCTCCTTTGGGGTTGCAAGTTTGCAGGTTACAGGTTGAAAGTTCAAACCTTCAACCTTCAACCTGTAACCTTCTAATTTTTTCCCTCAATTCATCGATCGCTTTCAACCTGCCGTTCTCTTTATACAGCCACATATCCCAGCCATTCACGGCCCCGCCCGCCAGCGTTTTTGCCAGCGCGTGGATCGAACCTGTTTGCTCTTTATATTTTAAATGTCCATTGGATAAAATTACAACGCGAATGGATTTATCTTCTTTAAAGAACAGACTCTGCCCTGGAGATAAAAGCCCGGTCTCAAGCAGCGCGCCAAACGGGACCCGAACCTGATTCCGCCGCTCCGGCAGGGTCAGCGCTTCAAGCGGGGATGGCACAACTGCGTCGATTCGTTTCTGCGCGACCTTTACATATTTCTTGTCGCGTTCAATGCCGATGAAATTACGTCCCAACTTTTTGGCCACCGCGCCGGTAGTGCCGCTCCCAAAAAATGGATCGAGGATCACATCCCCAACATTACTGCTGGA
>JANODZ010000181.1:0-6869 GCA_031412935.1 Anaerolineales bacterium | reverse complement strand
CTGAAGCCCGCGCTCCGAATTAATTCAAGCCACTCTTCAGGATGTTTGAGCGAGATATGGGTCGGGTCTTGATAACCGATCCATTTTTCGCCCTTCCACGGTTTGAGCAATGAATCTAGATTTGGGGTGGCAAGAATCAGGCAGCCGCCTTTGGCAGTCACGCGGCCGATTTCATGGATCGCTTGTGCGGGGTCAGGCAAATGCTCTGTAATATGTTTAATGATGACAACATTGAAAACGCCATCTTCAAATGGAAGGGTCTGAGCCGAAGCGGTTTGCAAAGCTGATCTATTTGCAACTGATTTGGATTCTTTGACCGCCCAATGATTTAAGTCGATGCCAACCGTTTCAAACGTATCTTCAAGCTGGGCCACCAAATGTCCCATGCCTGATCCCACCTCAAGCAGACGCGCTCCGCGTGTGCCGTAGCGCCTTGCCAGCATGGCATAGAATCGATTGGACCACCAATACATGCTGTATTTGGCAAAGGTTATATTGGCGTACGTGTGTGTGGAGAAATATTTTTCGTCGAAGGACATGGGCGGGGATCGTTATTCGGAATTCGAAATTCGTAAAATAATTCCCGAATATCGATACTCGATTATCGTTTTCTTGCTATATAAAACGTAAATGTCCCATTCTCAACCGGATCTGGGGATGCGTATTTCTTCACAAATTTTTCCGTGAGAGCCAGATTCCATTTTGTGCGTGAGATGATCCATTTGCCTGTGAGCAGGCGCGCAATCACTGAAGGGACGCCAAAATAATGTCCCCATTCTAACACGCGCATCGAGGCGGGTGAAAAATAATTCCATGAGCGTTCGAGGGTAAAACCTGCGCGTTCGAGGCGCGCCTGCCATTTATTTGGATCATCTGCATGTGAAACACGGGAAATTTTTCTGAACCATTCGGTATACCCTTTGCCCAAATATTTTGAGATGGATAACTCACTCAAGTATCGTGTATTTGGCACACAGAAATAAAACGGCGCATTGGGCTTCAACACCCGCGCAGTTTCGGCCAGGACAGCGTCGATCTGTGGAATATGCTCCAGAACCGAGTTGCTGAATCCGCTGGCGAAATGGTTGGATGGAAAAGGAGAAAGCGCGCCGTCAGCTTCTACCAAAGATCGATACGCGCCAAGTTTCCTCGCTTCGTGAATGGGAGCATGCCACGGGTCGAGTCCCACGTCCAGCTTGTTGTCAAATGTCAAGGAAGCAAAATGACCGTCGCCGCAGCCCAAGTCATATACTGGTGAAGGCATGGGCAGGTCTTGATAATAGGAGCTTTCTATTGCGCGCAAAAAAGCGCGGAAGTAGGGCAGGTCAAGCAGATGGAGGAAAAGAAAATCTTTCGATTGACGATTGATGATTGACGATTGACGATTGCTCATCGTTTCATTAGCCTTTGAAACAATTTTTCGTATTCCTGCGCGATCCGGCCGGGAGCATATGCTTTTTTGATGAATTCCAGATCGCCGCGATAATTTTCAGGATTTTCCAGCACCTTCAAAATTGCCGCGGCGAGACTTTCGGAATCGCCGATTTTAGAGACTTCGCCCATGCCATGCATTTTGACAGGCTGCCGCACCCCGGGCAAAGCGGACGGGACACACGGCACGCCATTCAGCATCGATTCGATCTGGACGATGCCAAAGGCTTCGGTGGAGTTAAGCGATGGCACGGTCAATACATCCAGGTTGGGATAGAACGCCGCCATTTGAATCGGGTCGAGATTGCCGAGGAATGTCCAATGACCCCCGATCTCATATTCATGAATGCGCGGCATGAGGCGATCTGAATAGGCTTGTTCACCCATTACGTTTTGATAAGTGCCGGCGAATAATACCTGCGCTTTGGGATATTTTTTTAAGATCAAGGGCAGTGCATCCAGCAAAACTTCCACGCCTTTTTCAGCCGCGAGACGCGCCGCCATGCCGATGACGGGTCTGCGTTCTTTTGTGCGATGTGCATCAGCGAAAGCGGAAACAGCCTGAGGCGTAGGAACAGGCAATTCGACAGGCGGCAGGATCGGGGTCAGTTTTGACGCGTAGCGTGAGAGATAGCGCGAGTGATCCGCATAATCCTGTGTGTAGGTCACAATCTGATTTGCGAGTCGTCCCGCCATATTATTTTGAAAATCAACCACGCTGTTCACAAGACGGTTAAACCATGTGCGGGTTAAGAAGAGATCGCAGTGATAGGTGAGTAAAACCGGCTTGCCAAAAAGACGCGCGCGCAATGCGACACCGGGCGCGTCAAATTGTGGAAGATGCAATTGGACAACATCGTGCTGCGCAACTAGTTTGGTGGCCACAAAGCCGAAGGTCGGCGCGATCACGCCTTTGCTGACACGCGCGGCAACCGGCACGCGGATGACCTTAACGCCGTCCATTATTTCTTCGCGCGCAAGAGACGGGTCATATTGCGTGGTCATCACCGTAACTTGATGGCCGCGTTTGACGAAAGCTCGCGCGAGACGCTCGGCGTAGATCGTGAGTCCGCTGGTGTGCGGACGATAGTAGGTCAGGACGGTCAGGATTTTCATAGGGCGGTGCGTATTATAACGCGATAAATTGTATAGACTTATATATTTGGCCATAAAAAACAGAAACTTTGTTCCATATATAGGGGTTATAACTACATGTGTACGTATAAGTGTACGTACAAATCCATTTAGTAAAATAAGGAGAATATAAAAATGGCAACAAAAAAAGCACAATCAAAGGGTTCGTCAAGCGATGATATGGGCGCGATGTGGAAGTGGCTGTATGTGGCGGGTGTGGTAGTCGCTGGCTTGATGGGCATGGCGCTCCCAGCCCTGTCCTTCCTCAATGGTCCCATTACCAATTGGATTCTGTTGCTGGTCGGTTTGCTGGTCGGATTTTTATATTTCGACTCTGCAGATGTGATGAACTTCGGTCTGCGCTACCTGATCTTGGGCGCTGCGTCTGTTGCAGCCTCCGCTTGGGTTGCTCCGATCGGGCAATACGTCGGCGGATTCCTGTCCGGCTTCTATATGTTCCTCGGCCCGGTGGTCGTTGCCCAGATCATCAGCTACTTCTGGAAGAAATATTTCGGAAACATGTAATTGTCCAAATAAAAAGAACCGCCGGGAAATCGGCGGTTCTTTTTATTTAAATAAATCCTTATTTTCCATCACCCACTCAAACAACATCTGCACGCCTGTTTCGACATTGATCTTTGGCTTCCAGCCTAATTCTTTTTCAGCCTTGCTGATATTTGAATAAAACACGCGCTGGTCACCGGGGCGCCAATCACTGCGCGCCACTTCAATGCTGCCGCCAATTAATTTCTCAAGCTTTGGGCCGAACTCCGCCCAGACAGACATCACGTTCTCTGGTCCGCCGCCTAGGTTGTAGACCTGCCCGGCCGTCTTGTCGATTTTTTCCACGGCCCGATCATAGGCGTTCAGCAGATCGTCCACATGTAAAATATCGCGCACCTGTTTTCCGTCCCCGTAAATGGTAATGTCTTTATTCATGACAGCAGCGATGATAAACCAGGCCACCCAACCCTGATCTTCGATCCCAAATTGACGCGGGCCATAAATACAGCTTTGACGAAAGACGATGGATCGCAGACCATATATGCGCGCATAGTCGCGCACGTATTGATCGCCAGTGCCTTTGCTGCATCCGTAGGGCGAATGAAAATCCAAAGGCTGAGTCTCGGGGCAGCCATTTATTAAATCCTTATAACGCCAGCGCGTGGCTTCTTCGGTCAACTCCACATCGTCCATGCCGCCGTAGACTTTATTGGTGGAGGCGTAAATGAAGATCGGATTTCTTCCCGAAAGCCGCGCAGCCTCCAAGACATTGAAGGTGCCCAGTGCATTGGATTCAAAATCATCTCTGGGATCAATAACAGACTTGGTCACTGCCACTTGACCCGCCAAATGCACGACCACATCCGCGCTTTTGCCTGCTTCAGCGATTCTATCGGCATCGCGCACATCCGCAGCGATTACATCGAAAGCCTTTTCCCCAAATTCCTGCCGCAGCCAATCAATGTTGTACGCTGCGCCTGCGCGCGAGAAATTATCATAAATAGTTACCTGCTCGCCGCGCGATAGCAAACGATGAACATAGTTTGAGCCGATAAACCCGGCGCCGCCGGTGATGAGATAATTCTTTGACATGATTTCTCCACATGTCGTTGCGAGGGCGTACTTGTACTTCGCCCGAAGCAATCTGCTGATCATTGTGAGATTGCTTCGTCAGGAAGAGCTCCCTCCTCGCAACGACATAATAAAATTATTCTTCCCTTTTCCTAAAATTCAAAATTTGTTGATATACCCCTGAAAGTGTTTGACCTTCGCGCAATAAACCAATGCCGCCGATGACACCGCTGTTGAGGTAGTTATACATGCGCATGGTCAGGGCTGCTGCCAGCGCGGTGGATTGATCCGTTGTAAATTGACTCAATGCGAATACGACCGCGCCTTCAAAAGTGCCCACTGCGCCGGGCATGGATGGAATCGCGCCGCCGAAGGCTGCCATACCGAGCCCGAAGATTCCCCACAGCCATTGTGCCTGCGGAAAGAAGGCGAGCGTTATTAAATAATATGCAAGCAGTGCGATCGTCCAGTTGAGTGTCATCCAAAATAAAAAGCGCAGGAAGAGCCACCCGTCCGTCAGTACGCCGAGACCTTGAAAAAATGACTCAAGAAAACTGCCGCCAAATTTTTGCAGGGATGGAAAGCGCGCGCTGAGTTTATGGAATAAGTCCAAGGCCCATTGGTTGTTGCGCGCGAGGACATACATCATTATCAGGCCGAAGACCATCACGCTGCCGATCATATATCCCAGCGTGGGGGAACTTTCCGAGCTGACCACATATGGCAGCGAAAAAAGGAAGATCATCGCGGAGAAGATCAAGTCTATGGTGCGTTCGATGACAATGGTGGGAATGATCTCCCCGAATTGCAGTCCGCCCGATTTACGGCTGAGCAGGAACGCGCGTCCGACCTCGCCCAGGCGGAAAGGTAAAAAATTATTGAGCAGGTACCCTTCGCCGGTCGTGAATAACACATCTTTATAAGTCGGCTTGTCGCGCAGGAGGGTCATCCACACTTTGGCGCGCACGAACATCCAAACAAAAGACAATACCACCGCTGCCGCAATGAGGCGGTAATCCGCGTTCTGCAGTGCGGTGAGCATGGTCTTGAAGTCAACAAAGTATAGAATGGCGGCTACAAGTGCGATGCTGATCAGGGCGCCGGGCAGCCAGCGTTTGGAGCTTTTTAGAAATTGAGACATTTTTTTCACCATAAAGAGTCACAAAGGAGCACGAAGGAAAAAGATTTAAAACTTTTGTGACCCTTCGCATCCTTTGTGGTTAATAATTTAATCATCATCCAATTTTAAAACAGCCATGAAGGCGTCCTGTGGAATCTCAACGCTGCCGACCATCTTCATGCGTTTCTTGCCTTTTTTCTGTTTCTCGAGCAATTTCTTCTTACGCGAGATATCGCCGCCATAGCATTTTGCGAGGACGTCTTTACGCGTGGCTTTTACATTCGCGCGTGAAATGATGCGTCCGCCTGAAGAAGCTTGAACGGCAACATCAAACAACTGGCGTGGGATCAATTCCTTAAGTTTGGTAATGAGACGCTGGCCTTTATGGAACGCATCCTTTTCATGCACAATAGCCGCGAGCGCGTCGACAGGTTCGCCGTTGACGAGGATCTCCAGCTTCTGTAATTTATCGGCGCGGTATTCAAGGAATTGATAATCGAGCGAAGCATAGCCTTTGGTGCGTGATTTTAATAGGTCAAAGAAATCAATGATAATTTCAGCAAGCGGGATCTCAAAATCAAGCTGCACGCGATGCGGCGCGGGATATTCCTGTTTCTTGAAGATGCCGCGCCGTTTGGTGACCAGTTCCATGATGGGACCGTAATAATCTGTGGGCGTGATGATCTCGATATTCATCCACGGTTCGCGCACTTCGACGATCTTGCTCGGGTCGGGCAATTCGGCGGGCGAGTCAACCGTCACAACTTTATTGCCGATCATCAATACTTCGTATTCCACCGAAGGCGCGGTGAAGAGCACATCCAGATCATATTCGCGTTCGATGCGTTCCTGAATAATTTCCATGTGGAACAAACCCAGAAAGCCCGCGCGGAAACCGAATCCCAGCGCCTGCGAAGTTTCCGGTTGAAATGTCAATGAAGCGTCGTTCAATTGCAGTTTATCAAGCGACTCGCGCAAGGTGGTGTAATCGTCCGCTTCAACTGGATAGATGCCCGCAAAGACCATCGGCTTGGGCACGTGATAACCGGGCAAAGGCTCAAGAGCCGGAGCGGATGCGAGCGTGATCGTGTCGCCTACGCGGCATTCGTGCACGGTTTTAAATCCAGTGGCGATGTAACCCACTTCACCGGAGCCAAGCGTTTGAACTGGCTGCATGCCCGGCACAAAGATTCCTATTTCAACCGGACGCAGATCCAATTTTGTAGCCAACATGCGCAGCACATCTGTAGACTTGATCTTGCCTTCCATGATACGCACATACGCGACCACGCCTTTGTATGAATCATAATGCGCGTCAAAGATCAACGCGCGCACTGGTTTATCATCCACATCTTTTGGCGGCGGAATGCGTTTGACGATCTCCTCGAGGACTTGTTCAATGTTCAAGCCTTCTTTTGCTGATATGCGGATGACCGAATCAGGATCGACCCCAAGCAGGGAGCCGACATCTTCAGCCACTTCGTCGGGACGGGCCGAGGGGAGATCAATTTTATTGATAACAGGAACAAGTGTCAGGTCGGCATCCAGCGCCTGATAAAGATTCGCCAAGGTCTGGGCTTCGATGCCCTGAGTCGCATCCACAACCAGG
>JANODZ010000180.1:0-5665 GCA_031412935.1 Anaerolineales bacterium | reverse complement strand
GCCATTAATTTCAGTTCTTGAAAAATTAATGTCAAAATACTCCGACGAGTCCCTCATCCGATCTAAATGTTTTTCGCGTAGAAAATATCCGTCTGCACGAGTCCATAATAATGTTTCGATCAGAGAAAATTCCCGGGGTGGGTCTGTTAGAACTCGGGTCTTGAGAAGCGCTTCATCGAATTCGTCAACACTGGTGGAATCCCAGACAATGCCGCCGCCAACACCATACTCAGCATTCTTATGTTCCCTGTCAATTAAGGCGGTGCGGATGGCAACATTGAATTGTGCCTTACGATTTGGTGAGATATAACCAATACTGCCAGTATATATCCTGCGCGGGGTGGTCTCCAACTGCGCGATGATCTTCATCGTGCTGACTTTTGGCGCGCCTGTTATGGATGCGCATGGAAAAAGCGCAGCAAAGATTTCATCGAGGGATGCGCTCGTTTTTGCCTGAACCGATGAGGTCATTTGGAAGAGGGTGGGGTATTTTTCAATTTTGAATAGTTCGGGCACTTGTACACTGCCAATTTCCGCAATACGCCCAAGGTCATTGCGGACCATGTCCACGATCATTACATTTTCGGCACGATTTTTGATCGAGTGCTGAAGCCAGTCCGCTTGACCGGCATCTTCGATTGTAGTGCGTCCGCGCTTGACTGTTCCCTTCATCGGTCGGCTGAAAATCCGCTCTCCATCCAGTTTGAAAAATAATTCAGGCGAAGCGGAACAAATCACATAGCGGCCTGTATCAAGATAGGCAGCGTATTTATTTTGAGTGCGCGCGAGATTTAAAAAGAAATTCCATTCGTCGCTATAGAAATCTGACTGAAGCCGCATGGTGAAATTAACTTGATACGTGTTTCCGCGCGCAATGTGATCTTTTACTTTTTCAATTGCAGAGTTGTAAGTTGTGCGCTCAACGGTCGCCAGCCAGTTTTGGGATTCTGAATTATTATTTGGTTCTGGTAACTGTATCCGCTTTGGTTCGGAATATAATCCGAACCAAAGCAAGGGAAAACCATCAGCATTATTAACCTGCAGGGCGTTATCAAAAGCAGGCGCAGCTTCATAACTGACAAACCCGGCCGCATGCCAATGGTTGGTATTAACCAATCGCTCCACTTCTTTTAATGCTCTCCGCACGTCATTAACACTTTCTGCGCTTATAATTTGGTGCGGATTTGAAAAATGCACCCACTCGTTACTGATTTTTAATAGCGCTTCATGTTTTTCGATCAAGGCGGCCTCATATGAAAAAAATCATTTCAAGTGTACTGCGCTGGTTTCCCGCACTAGGCATGATGCTTGTTATTTATGCATTTTCATCTCAACCAGGAGATACCCTGCCAGATTTTTTTGGTTGGGATTATGTTGTTAAAAAACTAAGCCACGCAATTGGTTATGGCTTGCTCGCGTTATCTTATTTTCATTTGTTGAAATACAACAAAAAACAATACTGGCTCGCCTGGCTCATGGCGTTAGCTTACGCGGGGACGGATGAGTTTCACCAATCCTTTGTGGCGGGTCGGCACGCTTCAATATATGACGTATTATTATTTGATAACCTCGGCGCGGCGATTGCGCTTTGGTCACATTTTACTTATTGGAGAAAACATGGATCATAAATTTACGAGACGTGATTTCTTAGCCGATATCCTCGTCCTCGGCGCAGGAGATTTTGCAGGTCATGTTTGAAACGTGATATCCAAGGTAAAAAAGGTCACGCTTGAAGCCTGACCTACTCAAATTCAATCTCTATCTCTTCATCATCTTTCCATTCACCCATTTTCTCGAACTCGATTTCACCAAATAATTCATTTTGAACCGCGGTGATATGATAACGTTTTATCAATTCAAGCATGGCCAAAAATGTAACCACGATTTCAATGCGCGTGGATTTGTCGGTGATCAAACCGCTGAAGGTCATTCGTTGAATATTCTTCATCGTCCTGGTGATGAATTCGATCTTCTCGCGGATGGTCACCCTTGGCACTGAAATGATCGTTCCGAGCGCCTCTTTATTTTTCCCTCTTAAGAAAGCAGACTCGGCGGCGGCAAGGAAGCCTGCGAGTGTAAGGTTTGAAAGATCCAGCTTCGCTTCCACTTTGGGCGGCGGGGCAACCCGCAAATATGTGCGTAGATTATTTTCCTGTCGTTCCACCAGCCAGCCCGCGATCTCTTTATAGCGTTTGTATAAAATTAATAATTCAACAAGCTCAACCCCAGGATCTTCCTCGCCCGGCTCGCGTACTACAGGGCGCGGCAATAAAGCCTCCGATTTAATCTGCACCAGTTTTGCCGCGATCACAAGGAAGGATGAGATTTCATCAGGCTTCATTTCTTCAAGGCCATGCAAATAAGACAGGTATTGATCTGTGACAGCTGCCAGCGAAATGGCTGTAATGTTCAGTTCTGAGCGTTCGATCAGGCTGAGCAACAGGTCCAGCGGACCTTCGTAGACAGGCGTCTGCACTTTGTAGCCGGTGATTTGTTGTCCCAACAGGTTATCCATGGCGCGCAAATTATACCAGTGTATAATCCTGCCCATGACCAAGCTTACTCATCTCGATCAACATGGCCGCGCAAGCATGGTGGATGTTGGCGCGAAACCTGATACTGAACGAGTGGCGGTTGCGCGCGGCGAAGTCCACATGAAAAAAGAGACGTTTGATTTGATTCGCGCTGGACAGATCAAAAAAGGGGATGTCTTGACTGTGGCGCAGATCGCTGGCATCAGCGCATCCAAACGGACCTCGGAGCTGATTCCGTTATGTCATCCGCTCTTCCTTTCAAAAGTGGATGTAGACCTCGCGCTCGACGAATCAATCCCTGGTGTTGTCATCACCGCCACTGTCAAGGTGACTGGCAAAACAGGCGTGGAAATGGAAGCTTTAACCGCCGTCTCGGTCGCCGCGTTAACTGTATATGACATGGCCAAAGCCGCGGAAAAGACCATGCGAATTCAGAATATACGTCTGATCGAAAAACATGGCGGGCAGTCCGGGGATGTAATCAACGATTGAACGTTTAAACGTCCCACGTTTTATAGGAGGTAATTTGAATCGCATAAAACTATTATTCTTCGCCACCATCCGCGACCGTGCGGGCACAAAAACTCTTGAAATGGATATTCCTGAAGACTTTACGATTCAAGGCTTGAAAGACAAGCTTTCCATGGATTATCCCAAACTCAAGGAATCAATGAAATCTGTATTGATCACGATCAATCGTGAATACGCGTTCGATGAAGCGCTTGTCCCATTGAATGCTGAAATTGGAATGTTCCCTCCAGTATCTGGTGGATAACCTTTAAGCATGAATCCTGACAACTTTCCAACGATATTCTCCATTACCGAATCTGAGATTAATATCAATGATCTTCTGGCTCAGGTCACACTGAAATCCACCGGCGCGGCGGCGATCTTCACTGGCATGGTGCGTGGTGAAACCAAACGCGGCAGCGCACATGATACAGATTATCTCGAGTATGAGGCCTATGTGCCAATGGCCGAAGAAAAAATGAAACAAGTTGCAGAGGAGATCCGCGCGAAATGGCCGGTCATCGAAGGGATTGCCATGGTCCAGCGCATTGGCAAACTGTATCCAAAAACGCCAACCGTGATGATTGCCTGTACGGCTGCACACCGCGATACGGGTGTATTCGATGCCGCACGCTATGGCATTGACCGATTGAAGGAAATAGTGCCAATCTGGAAGAAGGAAATCGGTCCCAATGGCGGGGAATGGGTGGAGGGTGCCTACATCCCCAAGCCCGGCGAATAAAATGTATTTACAATCAGAGCGATTGATTTTGCGTAACTTCGTGGAAAGCGACCTCGAACCATTTCTATCCTATCGTAATGATCCAATGGTAGCAAAATATCAAGGTTGGGGAACTCCTTATTCACGTGATAAAGGGCAGGCTTTTATTTTGTCCATGCTGGGTAAGGTGGATTTAAAACAAGATAGTTGGATTCAATTTGCAGTCGCATTAAAAGACTCAAACCAGTTGGTCGGCGATTTGGGTTGTTATATAAAAAAAGACGATGAAAGGCAGGCCAGGATCGGGTTTACTCTTGATTCCAAGTATTGGCGCAAGGGGTATATCACCGAAATTATCCCGCACCTGCTGGATTATCTTTTTGAGGAAATGAATATTCATCGTGTTGCCGCCGATTGTGATGTGGAAAATATCGCTTCACAGCGCACCCTGGAAAAACTCGGCTTTCGTAAAGAGGCTCATTTTATAGAGAGCTATCTGGTGGATGGGCTATACGCGAGTGAATATTTTTACGGGATGTTGCAGCGTGAATGGCAGCATAAAGAATCAGGGTAGATCATGCCCATTTTGTTTGACCAGATTTTAGATTAGGACGGAGGCGGGTTTATATCAACCGTCACGTTTATTGTACTTGGGTGTTTTATAGGAAGTTATTAGATAATTTTAGAAGTTTGTACTGGAGGAGAAATGCAAGATCGAATAGTGATTACCGGGATGGGGACGGTCAACCCGCTTGGTTTGAGTGTAAATGAAACATGGAAGAATGTGACGGCGGGTCTTTCAGGCGTCGCTCCGATCACATTGTTTGATTCACGCGCAGCGGCGTTACAGGTCCATATTGCCGCGGAAGTAAAAGGGTTTAAACCTGAAAATTTTATGGATATGAAGGAAGCACGGCGGCGTGACCGCTTTGAGCAATTTGCAATTGCGGCGGCAAAAGAAGCATTAAATAATTCTGGTTTGAAGATCACCGATTCAAACGCCGGGCGCGTTGGGGTTATCATCTCTTCAGCCATTGGCGGTTTACACTCACTGCAGGACGCTATTTTAACGAACCATACTGAAGGACCCCGGCGGGTCAGCCCTTTCCTGATCCCTATGTTAATGTCAAATGGCGGCGCGGGAATGGCGGCGATCGAATTTGGTATTAAAGGTCCGTGTTTTTCTGTGGCATCCGCATGCGCCTCAGGCTCTGATGGAATTGGCACCGCGTTGATGATGCTGCGCACCGGCATGATCGATGCTGCGCTTGCCGGCGCTGCTGAATCCACTATTACATCCACGGGTGTGGCCGCCTTTGACCGCGTGGGCGCCATGTCGCGCTGTGATGATGATTATTCGATGACCCCGCAGCCTTTTGATAAAAACCGGGACGGTCTCGTCATGGGGGAGGGCGGCGCCGTACTTGCGCTTGAACGTGAATCTGATGCAAAAGCCCGTGGTGCAATTATCCTGGCGGAACTAGCTGGTTATGGCGCTACTGCAGATGCCTATCATGTGACCGCGCCGCACGAACACGGAGAAGGCGGCGCCTCTGCCATTCGGATGGCTCTGGTTTCAGCCAAGGCGAATATCGAGGAGGTAGGCTATATCAATGCACATGGCACCGGCACGCAATTGAATGATCAAGCCGAGACACGTGCCGTTAAAGCTGCATTTGGTAAACTGGCCTATAAAATCCCGATCTCATCTACAAAATCCATGACAGGGCATATGATGGGCGCAACGGGCGCACTCGAAGCGATTTTCTGTGTTCAAGCCATCCGTGAGGGTCTTCTGCCGCCGACGATCCACTATCAAACGCGAGACCCCGAATGTGACCTAGATTACATCCCAAACAAGGCGCGTGAAGCTAACATCACCCTTGCCATTAGCAATGCT